>NZ_CP162417.1 GCF_040932005.1 Aestuariibius sp. HNIBRBA575 | reverse complement strand
CTGTTCAAATGCAGACCGAAGCGGAGCCCCGCCCTGAGCAACAGTCGCCAGTGCAACATGGGCGACGTCGTGATGGGTTTGCCGCCCCAGACAGCGCCGAATGTCGGGATCAGTCATGGGGGTCAAGGGGTGGTTTTGCATGCCGGATTCGTTCAACAGCACGTCCCCGACAAACAAATGCCCCTGATAGATGGTGCGCCCGGTGCCAGGAAAGGCGGGGCAAACCACCACGCCTGACACGTTCAACGCATCTGCCAACGCATCCGCAACCGGGCCAATATTGCCCGCAGGGGTTGAATCAAACGTCGAACAATATTTGAAGATGATCTGCTGACAGCCCTGGTCCAGCAGCCATTTCAGCGCGTCCAGACTTTCGCTGACGGCCTCTTTGACTGGGGCAGAACGGCTCTTGAGTGAAATCACCCCGGCCTCAATTTCAGGGGACACTGCCGCGGTCGGAATGCCGGGGAACTGCGCTGTGCGCAATCCGCCTTCGGGGGCGACACCTTTGGCCAGCGTGTTGGCAATATCGCTCGCGCCGGTGAAATCGTCTGCTATCACGCCGATCAACATCATTTAATCTTTCTTATTTGCTTCGATACGGCGCCGGATTTCCTGAATGGCGGCGTCGGGGCTGGTGAGGACAGGGATAGAGACACGTTCGCGCACAGATTCCAGCGCGCTTGCCATCGAAAACTGGGCCAGCAAAACCACGTCGGCATCTTCGATTTCGGCGGCAACTTCTGCAATCAGCCGGTCATGTGTGGCCACATCACCGGATTGTTTGGCCTCAAGGGCCCCTTCGCAGAAATAGGATTTGATCATCGCCGCGCTGCCCCGCGCTTTGGCGGCTTGCAGGAACTCTTGCTCCATGCCACCGGCGGCGGGTGGGAACGTATAAATCATCGCGACCCGTTCACCTTCGTTAAAGGCGGCGTCAAACATCGCCTCATTTGGCTTCATGACCGGAATGCAGGCTTCTGAATTTGCGCGATCAATCGCATCCCCAAAGGCAGAACAGGTGAACAGAATACCATCGGCCTCTGCGGCTTCGGCATATCGGCTAAGATCAATAATCCGACGGGCCATATCAGGCGAAAGCGTATCAGACGCAGCACGATCCACGGACAGGCCTTCTTCTAGGATGGAAATGGTTTCAGCATCTGGCCACAGGGCCTGCGCTGCCGTTTCAATCGGTTCGATTGCAACCCGTGTTGCGTGGATCAGGGCAAGTCTGGTCATCTCGCTATCTCAGAATTTTGGGTGGCATTGCGAAACACAATGCCACCGTTATATGCGGACATTTGCCCGCGGGAGAAAACTTAGGCGGGAACTGTTTCCTGCGCGACCGCTTCTGCAACAAAGCGACCAAACGCGTCACAATTGGTGCTGCCGCCCAGATCGCGTGTGCGTTTGGCAGGATCGTCGATCACTGCGTCCACTGCATCTGCGATGGCTTTGCCCGCTTCCATCAGTTTTGGCACGTTGCGCTGTTCACCCAACCATGTCAGCATCATCGCTGCCGACAAAATCAACGACGATGGGTTGGCAACGTTTTGGCCCTGAATGTCGGGTGCCGAACCATGCTGCGCCTGCGCACAACACAATCCAGTTTCCGCATTCGCATTGATCGACCCAGCCAGCCCCAAAGAACCAGACAATTCCGACGCCAGATCCGACAGGATGTCGCCATAGAAGTTTGTCGCAACAACAACGTCATATGTTTCAGGTTTGCGCACCAAAAGGGCAGCAAAGGCGTCAACAATCAGCTCTTCTGTTTCGACTTCTGGATAGTCTTTGGCCACTTCGCGGAAACATTCCAGGAACAAACCATCGGTCATCAGGAACGAATTCGCCTTGTGGATTGCAGCGACTTTTTTGTCGCGCTGCATGGCCAGTTTAAACGCTTCGCGGCAGATGCGCATTGACCCATGACGGGTGATTTTACGCACAGACAGCGCCATGTCCGGATCGGGCATCATTTCGCCCACACCCCGATACATGTTGCGGTCAGGGTAAAATCCTTCGGTGGCTTCGCGCATGATCACCAGATCCATGCCCGGTGCCTTGTTGGGCAGGAAATCACGGCTGCGTGCCGGGCGGACGTTGGCATAAAGGTCAAGCCCAATGCGGAAGCCAGCCGAAACATTGCGGCCGCCTTCGACCAATGGTGGGTAATCCATGTGCGATTGTGTGCCCAGAATGACGCCGTCAAATTCGTTACGGGCCCGGTCCAGCACTTCTTCGCGCAAGGTGATCCCGTGTTTTTCCAAGCTTGGAAACCCAGATTCTTCTTCGTGAAAGGTCAACGCGAGGTCGAATTTTTTGTTGGCGGCTTCCATGACGTCCAATGTGGCCGCCATGATTTCTGGTCCGATGCCGTCACAGGGTAATGTCATAATTCGCATAATTGTCTCCTTATTTGGCCCGGTGGCCAAGTTTATTTGTGCGTCGGCTTAATCGCCGACGAATTCTTCTTCGTTGCGCGCAGCATGCATCCGTTTTTTCATGCGACGCCCCATCAGCATGGGCAGGACAAAGCCTGTGATCGCGATGACCCAAAGGACGATTGCCAAGGGGCTGCCAACCAGAACAAGCCAGTCACCATCCGAAATGGTCATAGCGCGGCGCAGGTTCACTTCCATTTGGTTGCCCAGCAGGATGCCAAGGATCACCGGCACCAGCGAAACGTCCAGCTTGCGCAGAACCCAGCCGGCGATGCCAAACCCAACCATCAACATCACGTCAAACGACGATCCGGTGATGCTGTAGATTCCGACAAAGGAAATCATCGCAACGATCGGCATCAGGATGCGTGTCGGGATCATCAGAACGCGGGTAAAGATGCCCACCAACGGAATGTTCATCGCCAGAAGGATGAAGTTCGCCAGGAACAATGCCGCGATCAGACCCCAAACGATGTCTGGGTTTTTGGTGAACAACAACGGCCCGGGTGTAATGTTCAACTGCAACAAAACAGCGAGCAGAACCGCAGTTGTACCAGATCCGGGAACACCAAGTGCCAGCATCGGAACAAGCGCGCCACCAGATGCCGCGTTGTTACCCGCTTCGGGGGCAGCAACACCACGTGGATCGCCTTTGCCGAATGTTTTCCCTTCGCGGTCCACCGATTGCTTTTCTAGTGAATACGCAAGGAAAGACCCCAAAGACGCACCCGCGCCCGGCAAAACACCCGCGAAAAAGCCCAGACCTGTACCGCGTGCCATCGAAGGAATGCAGCGTTTGATCATGCCGAAATCAGGCATAATGCGCCCAACTTTGGTGGTGCTGGCAGATGCAACAGCCCCGCCGCGATGATGTTCAAGGAAAATGAACACTTCGCTCAGCGCAAACAGACCCACAATCGCGATCAGGAAATCAATCCCGTCATAAAGGTGGATATGGTCAAAGGTGAACCGCTGAGACCCCGTCTGAGAGTCACTGCCGATCATTGCAATACCCAGCCCAAGCGCCGCCGCAAATGCAGATTTCGCCTGGTTGGTGGATGAAATCCCGCCAAGGGTCGCAAAGGCAACGGTGAACAGGACGAAATATTCGGCCGGACCAAAGAGCAAAGCGATTTTAACCAGTTGAGGTGCAAGCAGAACCAAGCCACAGGTCGCAAAGAACGCACCGACAAAGGATGCAACACCCGACAAAGACAAGGCTTCGCCAGCTTTGCCCTGCTGTGCCATGGGATAGCCGTCAAGGCAGGTCATCATCGCCGGTTCATCACCGGGAATATTGAGCAGGATCGAGCTGATCCGCCCCCCATACATGGCGCCGTAATACACACTGACCAGCAGGATGAGTGACGCGGTAGGTCCAAGCCCCATCGAAAACGCAATCGGGATCAGGATCGCCACGCCGTTTGCAGGCCCAAGCCCCGGCAATGCGCCCATCAGCGTTCCAAGGAAACACCCGACAACGGCGAGAAACAGGTTTTGCGGCGTCAACGCGACCGCGAACCCATCAAAGAGTAGTGATAGAATTTCCATTAGTTTTGTTCCTCAAAAACCCAGTGGACCTTTGGCCAAAGCAAGACCGAGGATCAGATGGAAAACGACGTAGATCCCAACGGATGTCAGCACCCCGACCAAAAGCGACCACAAGGGCTGTGTTCCCAACCGCCATGTCAGGTAGGCCGTTGCGAAAACCGTGGAAATCAAGAAACCGAATTCAGGAAGCGCCCAGCAATACATGAACATCACGGCGGCAGCGAAAACGATCTCGGAGAATTCTCTGATGTGGGGCCAATCAGGCTCATCATCAGGACGTAAAATAAAGTAGAGCGAGCAAAGGCCGATTATTGAACCGACGATGTAGGGGAACGCTCTGGGGCCGACCACATCTACCATGAAGCTATCTTTGATGATCGACGCGGCCCAGATATAGAAAATGGCCAGCGCCAATCCAAATCCGCCGAATATGCGGTCACTCATAGTATCCTCCCAAGTCTTATAATTTGGGCTGACCCGCAACAGCGGGACAGCCCTGTTGATCATTATTCAATGATGCCGATTTCACGTGAAAGCTTCTCAACGTCAGCGATGCTGCCCGCAACAAAGTTATACATATCTTCGTCGAAGTTGTTGAAAGGAGCGATTGCTGCTGCTTCTAGTGTTTCCTGGAAAGAAGGATCTGCAACCATGGTTTTGATTGCATCTGTCCAGAATTCTTTTGCTTCGTCAGAAGCACCAGCAGGCATGTACAGACCACGCCAGTTTGCACCAACAACGTCATATCCCAATTCGCGAGCTGTTGGGATGTCTGGGTAGTTGGCCAGACGCTCAGGCGCCATGATACCGATGATGCGAATGTCACCTGATTCCAGGAAACCAAGCATTTCAGAGAAGTCACCTGACAGCGCTTCGGTTGCACCAGACAGCAAACCTGTCATCGCTTCGCCGCCACCATCAAAAGAAACGTATTTCAGCTGAGTTACGTCATCCATGCCTGCTTCGCGGGCAACCAGCATTGGTTTGATGTGGTCAAAGCTACCAACAGAAGAACCACCAGCGATACCAACAGAACGTGGATCTTCCAGGATGGCGTCCATCATGTCAGCCAAAGTCTGGAACGGGGAATCTGCACGCACAGCGATTGCGCCATATTCAGCACCAAAGGTTGCCAGGAAATGTACGTCGTCCTGAACAGCGCCTTCGTAGATGCCTTGGGCGATACGAGCACTGGTCGACATCGATGCTGCAACGATCAGATTGTTGTCGTCGTTACGTTCCTGCGTGACATGTGCAAATGCAACACCGCCGCCACCGCCGGACATGTTTGTCACTTGCATGGAATCTTCGATAACGCCGAGGTCAAACAGGTATTTCGCTGTGGTACGGCAAATGAAGTCCCAGCCACCGCCTGGGTTAGATGGTGCGATACATTGTGGGCTTTCTGCTTCGAATTCTTCGGCAGTTGCCCCTGAAACGCCAACCAAAGTGGCCGCGGCGATCACCCCGATCCGAGTAAATTTCATGAACATTAAGAGTCCTCCCTAGAGTTTTTGCGAGCGCGAATCTGGCGCTCCGGGTAAAATTGCACATTACTCCGCTCAAAGCCAATCAAATATTGGTTTTTTATCACCTTAAAGCCAAAGTTAGGAGGTTGTTCATTTGTCCTTCTTGCTTCATCCCCTTCTAACTTAACAGTAATTTCTATTTTCTGGGATGGTCGAATTGTCTTCGATATAGGGGCAAAAATCCATTTTTTCCCTTACATTTTGGATCCAGAACAAGCCACCTTGCGCCCTGAACTTGGCTTTATACATATACAAAGCCAAAAAATTGGTCTAATAATTGGTGCAATATGCAGTCCAAGCACTGAAAAGTGCCAAGAAAAGGCCACCCTACCCGTGAGCTCCAGTGAACTATCCACAAAGATTTCAAACAAGTTGTTGCAGGATATTGTTTCAGGATCCCTCAAAGCTGGTCAACATATCAGCGCCCAACAAGTCGCCGACAAATATGGCGTTTCAAGAACACCGGTCCGCGAGGCCCTGATCGCCCTAGAAGAACAGCGGATTTTATTGCGTCAAGCCAATCGCGGCTATTTTGTCGCCACGTCATTGCCTGCGGAAATCAAAGAAACCCTGGCCAATGTCGGTACCGAAAATTCAGATGAATACCAGTTGCTTGCCAATGATTGGTTGACCAACAAAATCCCCGAAGAGGTCACCGAACAATTCCTGCGGCAGCGCTATGATTGGACCAAAGGCAAAACCAGTGACATGCTGGTGCGCGCTGCAAGAGAAGGCTGGGCCGAGCGAAAAGAAGGATATGGCTGGCGGTTTCTGCCGGTGGCCAAAACGCCCGAAGCCTTTGATGAAATTTACCGGTTCCGCATGGCGATTGAACCAGCGGCGATGCTAGAGCCGTCGTTTGAGCTGGATCGAAAAGTTCTGGAAGAACAACGCCGTATTCAGCAAGGCATGTTGGATATTGACCTGAATTCTGCCCATGGCGAGTCGTTGCTGGACAATGGGGCGATGTTTCACGAAGAGATTATCAAACTCTCTAGAAATCCGTTCTTTTTGATGTCTCTTCAGCGGGTCAATCGCATGCGGCGGCTGATGGAATACCGCGCGGATGTCAATCGCGAACGGTTGATTGAACAATGCACCGAACATCTAGAAATCCTGTCATTGCTGGATGCGGGCGACGTTGTGGATGCCTCTTATAAGATGCGTCAGCACCTCAGCGGGGCGTTAAAACGTAAATCCCCCCTGACATGGAACTGGGCCGCGGGCAAAAAAGAACCTGCCGAATAAAAGCAGAGCCATTTCATCGGGTCCAATCGATCGGTTATGGCCGCGGTTTGCATCATAAAGCGATCCCTTTTTGGCAGCCGCACCTCTAATGGAACACAGCATCGACGTCGCGGTAAAAGCGCAAGTTCTCAAAGACTTTGCCGATGCAAGCGTCCATAAAAACTCCTTTCCAGATGAAGCTCCCCTGCCCTGCTCTTTTCAATCATCCCACGCAAATATCCGCCGGGTGATGCAACTTCTCCGGTGCAATGTTTGTCAAAGACCAACATCAGCGCAGCAGTCGCGGCATGCGGCCCTAGACCTGTTTGCGCCTTTTTCCAAGCAAGCTCAGGAATCCCAATCATGGGTGCCAATTGGGACGCGATGCGCTGCAAATCCTGCCAGTTGTTTAGATATCCGCCAATGTTTTGCGCCCAAGACGTAAATTCAGGACAGGCCCTGAGTGCTGTTTTTAGGTCCAAACCCGCGGTTCTTTTTTTGCGGTCCTGCCCGATGACATCCACGTGACCGGAACCTGAATTTTCAATCTGGCTTGGCTTACTATTTACAGATTCTAGTTGATTAGTAGTTTGTATATGGGGGTCATTTTTGGACTGCTTGGGGTCCATTTCCTGTGATTTTAGAACCGGTGGGGCGATGATATCCTCTTGTTTAAACGCTGAATTTTCCAACAGGAATGCTTGTTCAACCCGTGATTTCAAATCCGCAAACCGGCTTAGCAATTGCTGCAGAAATCCTGACCCCTTTGGCTGACGCGGGAGTTTCGCTAGCAGGGATTCAAATTTGACCAATAGGTGTTGCCATGCATCCGTGTTGGCCTTGTTCATGGCGTCTTCGATCAGGGACCTGATCATGCGACGGGCGATTGTGATCTGACGTTTCAGATGTTTGCAGCGCTCTCGCTCAGCTTTGATTTCAGCATGCAGGTCTTCAAACTCGGGCACCCGGTCGCTCAGTGGGGATAGATCAAACCCGTAGGCCTCGATGATTGCTCCATCGGCGTCCCTGCGTCCCCATCTTTTGCCGTTTGAGCTGTCTTTGAATGTGATGACCCCCGCATCTGCCAGACGGCGAATATGCCGTTTTAATGCAGACAAGGAATAGCCCGTTTGTTCCATCAATAATGCGTTTGATGGCCACACCACAGGACGTTGGTGTGATTGCCAATCCTGGCTTTGTGAAAATGCACAAAGCGTGTCGATAAGCATCAAATCACCCGGCTTTAACCCCAGATGGGCCCCTACCCGCTTTAGCGCGATTAACGCATGGGATTTCGGAACAGAGTTCAGCCTGACCCGATCTACCATATGTGCGGTTTGCGCATGTTTTGGTGATGCTTTGCGCCATCCATTTGGCACAGATTTTCTGGTCTGATCCCGGATCGGGTCAGTTTCCCCCGTGGGGTGCTGCGTCATATATCCCATAATTCAAAAACACATCAGATACCCGTTCGCCCAAGGGCGTTTTTTGTTGTGCGGTGATTCGGGGACTGCTAGGATTGAAGTGCGAAAACAATCGACGCTTTGGCGTTGCAGCCCTCGGAACTCCGGTTTCGAGGGTATCTTTTTGTGTTAGCCTCCTTTTTGCTCGTTTCCTCAATCTCCCAGTTAACAGCTGTTAACTGGCACTATCTCCCAGCGTCCTTTTTGAAGGACTGGTAAGATTCCTTAATTAGACGATCGAAATTATCATCCAGCCAATCTGCAAATGCCTCTGTGTCCCCAGCCCGTTTGACGGTCAGCGAAACGGATGATTTGGTCGACCTGACGACAGTGCCCGATATCGGGCTGCGTTCCGCAGATCGCGTTTCCTTGGCACCTCGTTTTGACAAGCTTTCGATCACAATTTGCAGACGGTCATCTGATGATGTGCCGTCCGGAACGTTGCTTAATGTTTTGATTATACCCGACTTTGAAACAGCCCCCTGATCAAAGGCCGCGGCCAATGTCATCCATTTAGGGCGCCCTGCCCCGTGGGCCGCGCCGATCAAACTGCCCACGTCGTCTGGAATCAACCGCGCGACGCGTTCCAGCTGAGACAGGGTGTTTTTGCTGATGGACAATGCCTGTTGCGCTTCTTCTCGTGAATGGCCCTGATCCAAAATGGCCTGCGCAAATCGGGCCCGTTCATAAAAGCTCAGATCCTGCCTGCTGGCATTTTCCAAACCCTTTGCGATCAAGGCTTCTCCGTCATCCAATGTTCGGATTAATGCTTTGATTGGGATGCCTAATTGTTGGCATGCCAACACACGGCGACGTCCATAGATGACCTCAAATTTGCCGTCGTGTTGATGCGCTGGACGCAACAGAACCGGCACCTGTTGGCCGCTGGTTTGGATGCTGTCAATCAGGTCCAAAACGTCTTTGTCGGGCGTGTTAACAGCTGTTAACTCCAGCCGATCCTGTGGTCCCCAGGGCAATATCAGCGCGGTATCAATGTCCTGAATACCCCCCAGCCCCGCGCGCACCGAACCAACTGTGCCCTTGGGCAAAGTGCGATGCGCCCGCGATGTTTCTGCGGTTTGGCCAATCGGGGCTTTGCCCTCGGTTGCGGCGGAGATCGCCGCCATAATGCCTGCTTTGTTTCGGTTTAACGCCATCACGCACGTCCCCACGCTTTTTGCACCAACTGGGCAACATCCGCGCCCACTGCATCCATGCTCGTTTTGGCGCGATCATAGGTGCTGCGGGTCATATCCGCGCGGGCAACTTCATAAATCGACATCTTGAGCATCGATGCATCCCCAATCGCCGTGCTGCGCAGCGCCGTCGACGGAATCACTCTGTCCTGAAACAATGCCCGCATGAGCGATACAATCTGTTGGCTTGGAATGTCGCTTGGGTCATCTCTTGTGATCAAAAAGCTGAAAAAGTCGTGGTCCATCCGTACGCCGGTATCTTCGATCACACCGATATAGGCCGACGTCATTTCAATGAATTGCTGCGTCGAAGCAAGGTCGAGCATGCTGGGCGTCATGGGCACCAGAACGGACGTGGCCGCAAATAACCCCGTCAATGTTAAAAACCCGAGGGCAGGGGGGCTGTCGATCACAACGATGTCGTAATTGTTTTCAATTGGCTCTAATGCGCTGGACAAACGTTCAAAGAACGCCGCGCCGCGCCCGGCATTCACGGCGGTTTCAGTCTCGAACTCACTTAGAATCAAGCGGGCAGGGGCCAAATCAAGACCCGGAAAATACGTATCAACAACCACATCCGACATCGGCAACGGGTCTTCGTAACGCAGGGCGTCATAGATGGTCGGACCGTCAAATTCCAACTCGGTTTGCAGACCGCAAAATCCGGTCAAACTGCCCTGCGGATCAAGATCAACCGCTAGCACACGATAGCCACTTAGGGCGAGATAGTGACACAAATGAATGGTGGCGGTGGACTTTGCCGACCCGCCTTTGAAATTCATGAGCTGAATAACCTGAAGCTTGTCACCTTTGCGCCGACCGGGGACATATTTGCCCGGGCTGCGCGACCCCGCCTCCAGGGCTTGGCGCATCGCCCAGATATCGTCACCAGAATAGGACCGTCTGCCACCTTTGTTGACATCTGGCTCTGGCAAGGTGCCGTCGCTATGGCATTTACGCAAAAACTGGCCAGACACACCCAACAGCGCAGCAGTCTCTGTTGCACTGAAAAGCCTCAGTTTCTTACGTTGATCTGGTGCATAAACCTGTTCTAAATGCGTGGTTAATGCCGTCTTAAGGCGTGCCGCCATTTGCTCGGTCACATCAGACTGAGAAGAGGCAGAGATGGGGGCCGTTTGAAACATGGTTGCTCTTTTCCCGAATTTTGTTGCTTATTTGCGCAACTTGATACCGTTAGGCAGCGATTCACTGAGCTAAGTCAAGAAAAATGTCTATTGCTGGCAGGGCAGGGGCCAGAATCCGCAACATATGCCAATCCTTAGCACATATAAACATGAGCAAGTTCAGCATGTTTTTGAACCTCATTGCCTGCACGGACGCAATACTAGGCCGGATGGTGGCGGGGCAGGGGGGCTTGGACGATGGCTTGTAGCTGCGCGGGATGGGGTTGCAATTGATCAAAAACACGCAACGTCTTAGGCTGAGCCTGCCCGGCGGGGGGCGGCTATAGCGATGCAAAAACGCGCCGGGTTGATCACGATGGATCAAGCCAGAAATGACGACGGATTTAAGGACTGAATATGACACAAAAACCACTTGCTTTGATCACGGGTGCCGCCCAAGGGATCGGATATGCCTGCGCAGAAGCCCTGATCGAAGACGGCTTTGACGTGATTTTGTCAGACATCAACGCAGAAGGTGTGATGGCCTCAGCGCAATCGCTGGGCGCGGTGGCTGGGATTGTTTGCGACATGGGCGACCTCGATCAGATCGAGGCGATGTTTACTCAAATTGCCGCGGACCACCGCCCGTTGAATGCGCTGGTCAACAATGCCGGGGTTGCGATGCCCGGTGATTTTTTGAGCTACGACATCGACACATTCCAACGGGTGATCGACATTAACCTGCGTGGGGTGTTTGTGGCCACGCAGCGTGCCGCGCGCGACATGGTTGCGAACAAAATTCAGGGTGCAATTGTGAACATGTCGTCGATCAACGCTCAGGTCGCTATTCCGGCCATTCCGGCCTATTGCGCCTCAAAGGGGGGGGTGATGCAATTGACCAAAGTTGCAGCATTGGCCCTGGCCAAAGACAACATCCGCGTTAACGCTGTTGGCCCCGGTTCCATTGACACCGAAATGATGGCGGGCGTGAATGCAAACCCCGACGCTTTCAAAGCGGCGATGTCCCGCACACCGCTGGGACGTCCCGGTTCCGCGCGCGAAATTGGCGATGTGGTTGCGTTTTTGTGTTCCAAAAAATCAAGCTATATCACCGGCGAAACCATCTATGTGGATGGTGGGCGTTTGGGGCTGAACTATACCTGTTAGCGTTGGCATCGCGGGTCATTTCACCCCCGGGGCGGGGTTACTCTGCCTTGGCGGTGAACAAATCCTCGGTCTGAGGATGTGCCGCCTTTAGGCAGGTGACAAATTCCTGGGTTTTGCGGTCTGGTTCCGGTTTTTTGCGGGTGATGGCCGCGAAAACACTGGTATAGCGCGCATCGGGCAGATTGATTGGCCGCACGGTCCCTTTGCGTATAAACGTTTCGGCGACGTGATCTGCCAAATATCCCAGATACCGCCCGGATTGGATCAGCAGCGACAGCGCCTCTTCTTCTTGGACCCGCGCGGCCCGAAGGAGTCCAAGCTTCTGGCTCGCCTTCATGTTTGGGGAGTTGAAACCGTAGCCAGCATATTTGTGGTCTTCTAATGTGATGTCGGCCTTTGGCGCGTCAAACAGCGCATGACCTTCGCCGCAATATAACGTCATATGTTCCCGGTATAGCGGCGTATAATGCAGCAGGTTTGATTGGCGATGCACCGGCACAATCGCAACATCCATCGATCCGTCCGACACCCGCGCCTCTAGCGCGCTGGGGGGATCAAGCGCGATTTCCAAGGAAACTTCGGGGGCGATATCGTCGAATTTCTGGATGGCTGTGTGGATATGGGCGTTTGGGTTTGTGCTGGATTGATCAAACAGCCCAATCCGCAATGTGCCGGTCAAATGGGTGTGGATATTGTCGATTTCCGATTGGAATCCATCAATAGAGGCCAAAAGTTTTCGCGCAGATTCAAGGACTTGTTCCCCTTCTCGTGTCAACGAAAACCCAGACGGTCCCCGGTTGCACAATTTTAATCCGATCCGCATTTCCAGATCGGAAATGTGTTTGGAGATCGTGGAACGCCCGATATTCAGTTCCAGTTCGGATGCCGCAAATCCACCGCATTCTGTGACGGTCAAAAATATCCGAACCAAGCGGATATCAACATCGCTCAGGCTGCGGAGCATTGCGCGTTTGGCCATGATAGGTTTCCAGTTAATGAAACTATGCGTTAAAACGTTTCAGGTTATAAAACATTAACCAATCTTTATTGTCACCCCATCACGCGCGCAAGGCGCGTCAAAAAACGGGGAGACCAAAATGTCAATTCAACCTCCATTATCGGATCTTCCGATTAAAACCGCAGATAGCGGTTTTTATCGGGGGTTCAGTGTTAATGTTACAGTCGTCAGTAAAATTATCATTTCCGCACTTGTTGTATGGTGCATCGTGTGGCCCACGCAGGCTGGCAATGTGCTGGGCGCGTGGAACACTGCCATTCTGGCGCAGTTTGCGGCTTGGTATATCTGGGTCGTTACGGCGTTTGTGATTGTGTGTATCGGGCTTGCAATCTGGCCAGCGGCTGGGCGGCTCAATCTTGGGGCCGATGGCGAAAAACCCGAATTTTCCAATTTCTCTTGGTTTTCGATGATGTTCGGCGCCGGGATCGGTGTGGGCATGTTGACCTGGGCCGTGGCTGAACCGGTGGCGCATTTCAAAAACAACCCTTCGGTGATCCAAGGCATCACAACAGCGCTAGACGTCGACAATGTGCGGACTGCCTATGTCTGGTCCTACCTGCATTGGGGATTGGGCGCATGGGCCTGTTACGCGATTGCCGGTCTGGCATTGGCGTTCTTTAGCTACCGCCGTGGTTTGCCGCTGACAATTCGGTCGTCGCTGACACCGTTGTTTGGGAAATCCCTGTCAGGCAATTTCGGTCACTTGATCGATATCGTAGCCGTTGTGGCCACCATTTTGGGCGTCGCACAAACGCTGGGCTTTGGCGTGGAGCAATTTGTTGCCGGCCTGACCCGGATCGGTATTGGCGGGCTCGCCATGGAGGACGGATCCGCCACAACGATGGGGATCATTGTCGCTTTGGCTGTCATCATGGGCGCGTCGACATTGTCTGCGCTGTCTGGTGTGGGCAAAGGCATCAAATGGCTGTCCAACATCAATATGGTTCTGTCCATTTTCCTGCTCAGCTTCTTTATCATTTTTGGCGCGACCTTCTTTGGCGCATCCGCATTCTTTGTCGGCATCTGGGATTATCTGGTTGCGCTGCCTTGGCTCAGCGTCAACGTCTACAGCTCTGACGGTGTCGAAGGGTCCGAAGCGTTCCTGCTGACACAATGGCAAGGCTGGTGGCCGGTGTTTTACTGGGCTTGGTGGATTGCATTTGCACCATTTGTGGGTCTGTTCCTCGCACGGATTTCACGGGGGCGTTCCATTCGTGAATTCGTATTGGGTGCAATGATTGTTCCGTCGCTGATGTGTTTTGTTTGGTTCGCTTGGGCCGGGGGCACTGCGATCGATCTGGAACTGAACGGGGGCGCAAATGGCGTGATCCTGAACGCGGCCAATGGTGACAAAATCTTTGCCATGACCGAATTCATGCTGGCCCCAATCGCCGAAGCGTTGGCCTGGATCATGGCCGTGATCATCGTGGTTCTGTTGATGACGTTCCTTGTGACGTCTGCGGATTCTGCGGTTCTGATCGTGAACACCATCAACGCAGCAGGTGACGAAGGTCCAAAGTCGCGTCCACATATCATGTTCTGGGGCGGTGCGCTGGCGCTTGTTGTTGGGGGATTGTTGATTTCCGGCGGTACCGGAGCCATCCAGACCGCCATGGTCATCGGAGCATTGCCGTTTTCGGTGGTGATGGCTTTGATGTGTGTCGCCCTGATCAAGGCAATCTGGAATGATGGCCGC
Organism: Aestuariibius sp. HNIBRBA575; assembly: GCF_040932005.1. Classification (NCBI taxonomy): domain Bacteria; kingdom Pseudomonadati; phylum Pseudomonadota; class Alphaproteobacteria; order Rhodobacterales; family Paracoccaceae; genus Aestuariibius; species Aestuariibius sp. HNIBRBA575. The sequence goes on along the minus strand of NZ_CP162417.1, from coordinate 29,897 downwards.
CGCGAAGCACTGGGTGTGGCGACAACCATTGATCCTGAAACTTCGGTAATGCCCGCAGAATAAGGACTAAAAACGGTGAAAGGCCCGGCATTTGTCCGGGCCTTTTGCGTTTGAGGGGGTGTTATTCGCCCCGTGGGAACCGTTGGTTTTCTTCGACGTCGTTCAGGTCCATATGGTTGCGCATGAACCGTTCGGACGCTTTGCGAAGGGGCTGATAGTCCCATGGGTAATAGGCCCCGTTTCGCAAAGACTCATAAACAACCCAACGCCGCGCCTGTGACCGGCGGACTTCTTGGTCAAACCGCTCCAGATCCCAGCGCGCATCTGCCTTGGCGCTTAGATCACCCAATGCTTCTGCATGGGCCGGATCCGTTGCCAAATTTGTCAGCTCATTTGGATCTGATTTCAGATCAAACAACATGTCCGGATCCAGGTGGCACCGGACATATTTATAGGTCCCTTCGCGCAGGCAAACCACAGGCGCATACGATGCCTCTGCCGCATATTCGATCGCCACCGCTGAACGGTCTTTGTCCCCATTTGCCACGTCAATCAGGCTCTGGCCTTCGGTCCATGGCTGGACATCCTCCATGCTGACCCCGGCCAGATCCGCCAAGGTCGGGCAAACGTCGATGGCGGATACGGGCGCTTCGATCAGACCCGGTGTCACGCCCGGTGCAGAAATCATCAACGGAACGCGTGCAGAGCCTTCGAACATGCTCATCTTAAACCAAAGACCCCGTTCCCCCAGCATGTCCCCATGATCAGACACAAACAGGATCGCCGCCTCTTGGCGGGTGCGGTCCAGCACGTCCAGAATTTCACCGATTTTGTCATCCAAATAGCTGATATTGGCAAAATAGGCGCGTCGGGATTTGCGAATATCGTCGTCTTTGATGTCAAAGCTGCGCCAGTCATTGGCATCAAAAATCCGTTTGGAATGGGGATCGTGATCGTCGTAATCCATCGCTGGGATTTCAGGCAGCAAATGGTCGCAATCTTCGTAGAGGTCCCAATATTTTTTGCGCGCCACATAAGGGTCATGCGGATGGGTAAAGCTGACCGTCACACACCATGGCCGATCATCATGGCCGCGCGCCAGATCGTATAATTTCGCACAGGCATTAAAGGCAACTTCGTCGTCATATTCCATTTGGTTGCTGATTTCCGCCACACCCGCACCGGTGACGGATCCGAGGTTGTGATACCACCAGTCAATCCGTTCACCGGGTTTGCGATAGTCAGGCGTCCAGCCAAAATCAGCCGGATAAATATCAGTGGTCAGGCGATCCTCAAAACCGTGCATTTGATCCGGTCCGACAAAATGCATTTTACCGGACAGACATGTGTAATAGCCCGCGCGGCGCAAATGGTGTGCATAGGTCGGCAAATCCGCCGGGAATTCGGCCGCATTGTCGTAAACCCCCGTCACAGATGGCAGCTGCCCGGACATGAAACTCGCCCGACCGGGCGCACAAAGTGGAGAGGCGGTGTAGCAGTTTTTGAACCGGGCAGAACGTTCGGCCAACCGTTTTAAATTGGGCGCATGCAGCCAATCGGCGGGGCCGTCGGGGAATAATGTGCCGTTTAGTTGGTCGACCATCAAGACGAGGATATTCATCCAAAATACTTTCTAGATTTGAAGTGAAAGGAAACAGCAGGCTTGTACCTGATGTTAGAAACCTGCGCCGATCGGATCGGCGCAGGATAGATTTTACGAAGTGGATTCAACGTTGTGCGTTGTTTCCAAACCTAATTCTTGGCGCTTTCCATCTTTGTAGATCGCTTTGATCAGCGCAATCCACATCAACACCATAACCAAAGAGAAGGGCAACGCGCCAATCACCATCGCGGTTTGGATGGCTTTCAGGCCGCCAACCAACAGCAACGCCGTGACCACTGCCCCCAGCGCCACACCCCAGAAAATGATATGCGGGCGGGCTTTGGGGCCTTCATCGCCCGCGGCGTTGATGGTGTTGACGATCAAAACCGCGGAATCCGCCGATGTGACCAGATAAGTCATGAGCAAGACCACAATGATCACCGCCATGCACCATCCCAGCACATCCCCCAACATCAATCCGGTCATCGCAAAAATTTTGTCCCCATCCGGGGCGCCGAAAATCGCGCCATTGGCCTGGCCGGACAATTCCATCTGAATTGCCGTTCCGCCGGCAAAGGAAAACCAGACGAAACACATGATGGCGGGAACAATCAATGCGCCCAAGACAAATTCGCGAATGGTGCGACCGCGCGAAATTCGTGCCAGAAACAGCCCAACGAAAGGCGCAAATGCGACCCACCATGCCCAATAGAACACGGACCATGCACCTTGCCAGTTTTCCAGATTATCCGCGACGCCTTCGGTTCCATCGCCCGAATACACGGTGAACATCATGGACGGCAAATTGAGGATATATTCCCACATCCCAATGAACAGCGCCTGAATTCCGAACCAAGTCGCCCCAAACAACATCAGGAACGCCAACAAGAAAATGGACAGGCCCATATTGATATTGGACAGCCATTTGATGCCTTTACCAACGCCCGATAGCGCCGACAAAGTTGAGGCACCCATGATGATGACGATCGCCACGATAATGCCCAACGATGATGCGGTGCCATCTTCGGTGATCAGCCAATCGCCGATCCCGATCCGGCTGAGGCCTGCAACGAATTGTTCCACCCCAAAGCCCAAAGTCTGGGCAACGCCAAGCACCGTGGCGATCACGGCGACAATATCAACGATGTTGCCCAAAACGCCGGACAGTTTATTCCCGAACAGCGGCGTTAATGACGACCGAATGGTCAAAGGAAGCCCGCGGCGATAGGCAAAAAACGCCAATGCAAGCCCGGCAATGGCATATGATGCCCATGCCGAGAACCCCCAATGCAGATAGGACCATTGATAGGCATTGATGAAGTTTTCGGGCGTGCCGCCTTCGACCAGGCCTTGAATGACTTCTGGGTTGTTGTTGAAATGATAGACCGGTTCAGCCACGGCCCAGGTCAACATGCCCACACCGATCCCGGCGCCAAACATCATCGAAAACCATGAAAAGTTTGAAAACTCCGGCACGTCATCTGCATGGCCTAGTTTCAATCGGCCCGCCGTTGGCCATAGGGCCAGCAACATGCAGACGATCACAAACGACGCCATGACATAGATGTACCATGTGCCAAAATTAGACAGAATAAAGCTGTTCAAGCCCGACAACACCGCTCCGGCCTGATCTGGAAAGGCAACCGCCCAAATAACAAGCGCGCCAATGGCGAGTTTCGAGGTGACCGTGACGTTGACACTAAAGCCCGAATAAAAGCCGGAATCGGCCGTTTCGATGGGCAAATCAGTAACTGGTGGTTTCATGTTCCCTCCCGGAATTTTGCGGCTCTCGCTTCGAGTTGCACGTCAAAGATGGCCGTCTTTCATAGATTTTCTCTATGACCGGACCATTATGATTGAAACAAAACCTCAAATGTAGTTTGATTTTGGTATGACCGACATCGGAAAAAACTATAGCATCTTTTCTCGCAATGCGGCGGATCTATGTGGGTTCATGCTGGTATGTGAACATGGAAAATTGTCCGCGGCCGCAAAGGTTTTGAAGATCACCCAACCCAGCCTGAGCCAGAGGATCAAGAATCTGGAACTGACATTGGGGCAACAATTGTTCGTGCGCCAATCGACGGGTGTGACCATGACCCCGGCCGGGCTGGCGCTGCATCATTCTCTCAGCGCTTCGTTTGGCGCGTTGGTCACGCAATTTGGCGAATTTCTGGACCAACCCAAAACCGACCGGGTTGTTTTATCTGTGGATCATGCCTTTGCGTCCTTCTGGTTGCTGGAACGGCTGCCGCAACTGCGCGAAGAGCTGGGCCAGACCGACATTTGCATTATCACCTCTCAGGATCCGTTGAAGCCACAGGGGGCTGACCCGGACATCACCATCTATATGTCCAATCAAGAACAGGCCGATCCGGGATCAACCCTGCTCTTTAACGAAGATGTCTGCGCGATTTGCAGTCCGTTCTTTTTGGCCAAACATCCCGAATTACAGACCCCGGCGGATTTGTTGGATCCTGCCGTGCCATTGCTGCATCTGAACGCGCCCACGCTTGAAACGCCATGGCTCAGCTGGGGGGGATGGCTGCGGGGCTTGGGGATTGCAGTGAACCATGGTGTGCCGCAGACGGTTTTTAACACATATGAAATGGTGATGCGCGCAGCCAAGGGCGGGCAGGGGGTCGCGCTGGGATGGCGTGTTTTGGTGGATCCACTGTTAGAGGATGGACAGATTGTTGAGCTGATGCCGCATCACGTACAGACAAATGTGGGCTATTTCGCCCGACTGGCTGCGAACCCCAAAACCCCCAAGGCACACGAAGTGCAAAAGTGGATAATCGCGCAAACCGCGCAAGCTCACTGAATGCTACAATAGACAATATAATTATCAATTGTAAAAGATAGGGCCGGCGTTATACTGCCCCCAACGCGATCGACTTATCTGGAGAATGGCATGAATATTATAATGGTGCTTGTGGACAGTCTAAACAAGGAATGCCTGCGCACATATAATCCGGATACAATTTGCAAGGCCCCGAATGTACAGGCTTTGGCGGATCGCGGGCATGTCTTTGATGACCATTATGTCGGCAGCTTACCCTGCATGCCGGCGCGCCGTGAAATCATGGCCGGGCGCAAAGAATTCCTTTGGCGTCCATGGGGGGGCATGGAGGTTTTTGATCCGCGTATGCCCAAAGAAATCGCCAAAACCGGTATGAACACCGCAATGGTAACGGATCATTATCATTATTGGGAAGAAGAGGCGAACGGCTACATGCAGGGCTTTGGCAATCTGCAATTGGTCCGCGGTCACGAAGTCGACAGCTGGAAAATGCACGACCCGAACCAAGACGATCCGCCATGGGTGAAGAACGTCATGAAATACCGCGCGGCCGAACATATTCGTCAATACGCCGCCAACGTAAAAGACTTTGACGGTGAGGCGGATTATTTCGCACCCAAAGTGTTCCAAGGGGCGATGGATTGGCTGGACGACAATGCCGAGAAAGGACCGTTTTTCCTGCAGGTCGAATGTTTTGATGTGCATGAACCGTTTGAGGTCCCCGAACCTTATGCCAGCATGTACACGGACGGCGACAAAGATGATTACAACATCTGGCCGCCCTATCAGGTCTATGACGATCTGGAACGGTTCATGTCCGAAACCACCCCAGAAGAGCTGGCATTCCTGAAGGCGCAGTACATGGGCAAAGTCACGATGATGGATACGTGGCTGGGCAAGTTTATGGCCAAGATGGATGCCTTGGATCTATGGGACGATACGATGGTTGTGTTCACAACCGACCATGGCCACGATTTGGGGGAACGTCGCGCCTTTGGCAAACAATTCCCGCATTATGACAGCCATGCCAATATCCCCATGATCGTTTGGCATCCCCAGAATCCGGGGCAGGGCAAACGGGTTTCCGGGTTGACGCAAACGGTGGATCTGTTTGCCACCCTGATTGATGCAGCTGGGGGGGATATCCCGGATGCAAACCGGCACGCCAAATCGTTTCTGCCGATGATCACCCAGGACGCTCAGAGCCCCCACGAAGCGCTGATTTACGGCACGTTTGGCCAGGGTCTGTGTGTGACGGACGGGGATTACACCCTGTTTCGGGCGCCAATCAAAGACAAACCATTATTCACCTATTCAACGGCGATTTTCAGACCTTTGATTGTCGATAATCCCGTGGATGGCCGGGTTGGCAAACCCCCAGAACCCCCCGCCGAACAGGGCCTGTTTGATACATCGGTGGATTTGCCTTTGTGGAAAACCCCGATTTCCATCGATCCGCGCACCTATGAATGTTTCCTTTATAATCGCGCCCAAGATCCCGCGCAGGAACACAATCTGTGGGACAGCGACCCTGATCAAAAACGACGCATGTTGCGACTGGCGCGCAAATTGATGGATGCCGAAGGATATCCAGCCGAACAATTGGACCGATTGGGCATGACCGACGCCGATCTCGAAGCTGCGTAACCTTTGACGGCGTCAGAACTTGCCCCTGAACAGGCATCGGCTGTGACAAGACGCCCATGATGGTCTATTAGTTTTGCACCGCTCGCTTAGGTCGGCGGCTGCAAACCTAGCCATCACGGAACTGTTCGTCATGACCATCGAAACCTACCCGGGCGGAACGCTCTTTTTTGTCTCTGAGCAGGGTGCACCCCTCGCGACGGATTGCACAAAGCTGAAAACCATGCTGATCTGGTAGGTTCTAGGTTTCTCTGTCAAAGGCCACCCGAAACCCACAATTTGACGCGCCGTTATCGGCTTGTCGTCCGCTGCGCGCCGCGATGCGATACCGCCAACAGGTTGAGGCATGACATAAAAAAGAGCCGCCTTTTAGAACGCGTTCATTGTCTTTTTTGGCCAGCTGATTGCGTTTCTTGGCCTTGGGACTGACAGAGCGAATTTTAAACGGATCGTCACACCATTCCCAGACATTGCCGGACAGATTATACAATCCCGCCGCGTTTGGCGGGAAACTCTGGGCGGGGGCCGTGCCGTAAAATCCGTCCGCTTGGGTGTTGTGATCGGGGAATTTACCCTGCCAGATATTGCAATGCCCGGCATTGGTATCGCTGGGTTCATCATCCCCCCAAGGATAACGTTTTGGCTCTGCCCCGCTGCGGGCGGCATGTTCCCATTCCGCTTCGGTTGGCAATCGCCCACCCAGCCAGTCCGCATAGGCGCGCGCATCGTTCCAAGACACATGCACAACCGGATGATCAGGCCAACATTGCCCGTCACTGTCCGGCCCCAGAGGCCTGCGCCAAGTTGCGCCGTTTATCGTGTTCCACCATGGCAATCCCGGGGCCTGTTGCGCGGTCGGTGTATCCATCAACCCACGAAACACAAACGACCACCCATAGGTTTCTGCATCCGTGACATACTGGGTCGCGGCGATAAACTCGGCGAAATCGGCATAGGTCACGGTCGTCGATCCCAGCCCAAAAGACGCAAGCGTTACCTTACGGGCCGGGCTTTCGCCGTCGGTCTTGATTTCAGGCTGGTTGGTGCCGATATGGCTTTTGCCGCCGTCAAACCAGATGATGTCAAAAGATGTTTTTTGCATTTACCCGAAGTGGCATGCGGTGTGTGGTTTGTCAAAAAACGGCCGCGCCCCCTAGAGCGCGACCGATCAGGGAAAGAACCTGATTATAACGCTTCTGCTTTGACCAACGAATGCACATCTTCGACACGGGCGGTGTCCAGATCGCTTTCTGAGATCCCGAATTCCTGCTGCATCAAGGATTCAATGCCGCGCACCATGGCCGTTGCATCCAGACCGTAATACCGCATCAGATAGGGCCGCGATCCGCCATGGGCGTAGGTGTCGTTCAGACCCAACCGCACAAGACGTTTGCCAACACCCGCATCGGCCATCGTTTCGGCAACCAATGATCCGATGCCGCCTTCGGTGACGTGATTTTCAAGCGTAACCACACCGTGTTTCACAGATGAAATGTGATCCAGCAAAGCCTTGGAATCAAAGGGTTTGATCGTGTGCAAATGCAGGTGACGGATCGACAGGCCTGCCTTTTGCAACGCAGAACGCGCGCGCATTGCCTCTTCTGTGCAGATGCCGGATGTGACCACAAGGATGTCATTGCCTGAGGACAATTCGCGCATTTCGCCGACCTTGATTGGGGTGTCAAACAATCGCGGCACGGATCCGCGCAGAACCCGGCACCAAACGGGGCCATCGATACTGTCTGCGGCTTCGCAGATGCTCTCAACTTCGGTGGCATCGCCGGTTTCAAGGATGGTCATATTCGGGATCGACCGCATGACGGAAATGTCTTCTATTGATTGGTGCGTCATGCCGCCGGGTGTGGTGACCCCGGGCAAAAACCCCATCAGCCGGACCTTGCGCCGGGGATAGGCAATAGACGCCATCAGCTGATCATAAGGGCGGCGATACATAAACACCCCAAAGGTATGGATAAACGGGCGAAACCCAGCCAGACCCAGCCCCCCGGCAAAGCTCAGCATGTTTTGTTCGGCCATACCCATCGACAGGAACTGATCCGGGTGGCGATCGCGAAAACCGTCAATTTCACAGGACGACGTCAAATCAGCGCTGAGGCACAGGATGTCTTTGTTTCCGGCGGCGAATTTTTCAAAGGCCGAGGCGTAGGGGCGGGATACCATTTCTACCATGTCTCAGGCTCCTTAATGTGCGTAATCAATGGGATCGACACCAAGATCTTTGGCAATCGATACATTCATGCGGGCGCGTTCGTCTTCGGATTTGAACCGGACATAATGCAGACGGGGGAATCGCTCTTGTAGGATTGGCATCGCGTTATAGGGATTGGTGCGGGCCAGAATAATCAGCGGTTTGCCGTCGTGTTTTTCACGGGCGGCGTCGCGCATTGCGGTCAAATCATGCCCGTCAATTTCGATACAGGCCGCGCCAAAGTTCTGGAATTTGGTTTTGATATCACCGACTTCCATCACGCTGTCCATCGCGCCGTCACATTGCTGATCATTCACATCCATGATGGCAAACAGGTTGTCGATGCCATGATGGGCGGCCGATTGCACGGCTTCCCAGGTTTGGCCTTCTTGTACTTCGCCATCTGACATAAAGACCCATGTACGGCCCGCATCGCCCCGCAGTTTGCGCCCATAAGCCAGCCCCGCGCCGGTGGATAGGCCGATGCCCAATGTGCCGTTATGCACCTCCATGCCGGGACTGTGTTCTGCGCCGATCATTTCCACGCTAGAGCCGTCTTTGTTAAACATATCCAGCCCTTCGGGGGCCATTCGACCCACTTCGATCAATGTTGCATAGGCGACCAATGCGTAATGCGCCGGGGCAATAAACAGACGATCAAATTCCGGGGTGGCCGGGCCGTTATACCCTGCACCTGTGTGGTAATCTGGGTTGCTCGCAGAGGGGACGCCTTCGAAATCTTTGGGGATCATCGGCAATGTTGGCGCGCCCAGGTTCAGCTCTTCGTTATAAAGCCAAGCCAGCTGTTCGCCCGCTGAACACGCCTGAGACAGATAGCCCCCATTGTTTCGCATGGAATGTTCAAAAACACGGCGACGGATGCCCAGTGCGACCTCTTCAGTGGTCTTTTCGTTGCGCATTGCGCGACCTCCTATTCAAAAAATGAGGAATTCGATATTGTCCAATTGCGTAACATATGACATATTAGTTTACAAATGTAAAAGTGAATTATCTTATGACGCATCACGACGGCCACTCAAAAACGTTAAAAACCGTGGCGCATTGGGGCGGGTATGAAATCCGCGATTCAAAGGATGGCGCACAGCTGGTGCCCAATCCAGGCGACACAACACCATCGGTTATTGGCCGCGGCTGGCAATCGGCGATGCAGGACAAACGCACCCGCATTTTGCAACCGGCTGTGCGCGCGGGCTGGCTAAACGGGGATGCAGGGGCGGCGCGTAATGACGATGCGTTTGTGGCTGTGCCCTGGGACGAAGCGCTGGATATGGCCGCCGCTGAAATTGCCCGCATTGCGCGGGATCATGGAAACACCGCGATTTTTGGCGGTTCTTATGGCTGGGCCAGCGCGGGGCGGTTTCATCATTGCCATTCGCAATTGCGACGGTTTTTGAACCTCGCGGGCGGATATGTCGGCCAAAAAGACACCTATTCACATGCCGCCGCCGAGGTTCTGTTTCCCTATATCACCGGCATGACCAACAAAGAGACCGAAGAAAACGCAACCAGTTGGCCCCTGATCGCGGATAATTGCACGTTGCTTTTGGCCTTTGGCGGGGTTTCCGGCCGCACCGCGCAGATTGCGTCGGGGGGAACGTGGACGCACGAGGTGGACGATTGGGTCAGCCAAGCCGCAGAGAATGGCATGCAAACGATCAATGTATCGCCGCTTAGGTCCGATTATCAGAGCCAAAATAGCACAACTTGGCTGTCCATCCGACCGGGCACGGATGTGGCTTTGATGCTAGCACTGGCCTATGAATTGGTCCGCAATGACCTGCAGGATCAGGACTTTCTGGATCGATACACAACCGGCGCGGACGTTTTTATCAACTATGTCACGGGCCAATCTGACGGCATCGCCAAATCCCCAGATTGGGCGGCAGATATCTGTGACATCGCGCCGGGCGATATCCGGTCCCTGGCCCGCAAATTGGCCGCGCATCGGGTGATGATTTCTGTCGCTTGGGGGGTGCAACGATCAGACCACGGCGAACAACCGATCTGGTGCGCCTTGGCGCTGGCCTGCCTATTAGGGCAGATCGGCCAGCCGGGTCTGGGTTTTGGATTTGGGTATGGGTCAACGGCACCACCCGGCCGACCCAAGCGATTTATCAGCTGGCCCGCCATGCCGCAGGGCCGCAACCCGGTCAAAGATTTCATTCCCGTTTCTCGGATCGCGGATATGTTGCAAAGCCCGGGCGCGACTTATCGGTATCGGGGGGAAACGCGGCATTATCCCGACATCAAACTGGTCTATTGGGCCGGTGGCAATCCGTTCCATCATCATCAGGATTTGAACCAGCTGGAAACCGCGTGGCAGAAACCTGAAACGGTGATCGTGCAGGATCACAGCTGGACCGCAACCGCCCGGCGTGCGGATATTGTTTTGCCCGCGACTTCGCCGCTTGAACGTGAGGATCTGTTTCTAAACCGCCGGGATCCAAACCTGATTGCCATGCGCCAATTGATGCCCCCCCTTGGCGAGGCGCGACATGACCACGACATTTTCAGCGCCTTATCCCAGCGGTTGGGATTGCGGGACCAATTCACCGAAGGACGTGACGAAAACGGTTGGAAACACTGGATGTGGACCCAATGTCAGGCCGTGGCCCAGTCCGAAGGCTTTGAGCTGCCGTCCTATGAAACATTTCAACAGACGGGCCATTTTGTCATCCCTGACCAGGAACAGTCGCGCATTCTATTCAAAGACTTCATCACCGATCCTGTCAAAAACCCACTTGCGACTCCGAGCGGTAGGATCGAACTCTTTAGCCAACAGATCGCCCAGATGAACCTGCCTGATTGTGCCGGTCATCCAAAATGGTTTGCCCCGCAGGAATGGCTGGGCGCCGCAAAACCCGGCCAATTGCATCTGATTTCCAATCAGCCAAACACGCGCCTACACAGTCAGTTGGACAACGGATCAGAAAGCCGTGCGCGCAAAATTCAGGGCCGCGAACCCTGTCATCTGCACCCGGACACATGTGCGGCGCTGGGGCTGCAAGACGGCGACATCGTGCGGCTGTTTAATACGCGCGGGGCCTGCCTGTCGGCGGTGAAAACGGATGCGCAAATGCGGCGTGATGTGGTTGTTCTGCCAACCGGAGCATGGCTGGATATCCAAACAACCGGGGCAGGGCGCCTGGATGTGCATGGAAATCCCAACATGCTGACAATCGACAAAGGCACGTCAGAGCTGGCGCAGGGCAACATCGCACATACCGCGTTGGTATCGGTTGAAAAATGGACGGGTGCATTGCCGGATATCCGCGTCTTTGACCCGCCACGATTTGCGCCCATGCGCCCCCCTCATCAAGGAGACACAACATGACGCCGCTTTGGCTTGGAATTGATGTCGGAACAACGGCCATAAAGGCGGCGCTTTATGGCGCTGACGGTGTTCAGGTCAGCTATGGCGAATGCGCAAGTGACGTCGCAACGCCCCAGCCCGGCCAGTCCGAACAGGATATGGACCAAGTGTGGCAAGGCGTGTGCCGCGCGGTGAAACAGGCGGTGCAATCAGTGGATGTTGCCCGAATAGAAAGCGTAGGATTGGCCGCGCAGGGTGATGGTTTCTGGAGCCTTGATGCCGATGGCCGCCCCAATGGTCCTGCGATTTTGTGGAATGACACGCGCGCGGCCGCCAATCTGGCGGAGCTCAGCGCGGCTGATCTGGCCGTCATTGCGCAGGCCTGTCACACGTCTTTGTGGCCCGGAACCGTTGGGCCAATCTATCGCTGGCTCAAACAAAACGCCCCAGAACGCGCGCAGAATGTGGCCCATATCATGCATTGCGCCGGTTGGGTTGGCTATTGTCTGACCGGTCACATGGCGGTGGATTTTTCAGATGCCTCTATCCCGTTTTTGAATTTGCACGATGGTCAAAGTCATGATGGCCGATATTCAGACAGCGCGCTGGCGGCATTGCGGGTCAGCGACTTGAAATCAGCCCTGTTGCCCCCTCAATCAGCGCAAACGCAGCTGGGATTGATATCTGCCAAGGCCGCGTTGGAATGTGGCCTGCCCGCGGGCCTGCCTGTTTCTGTCGGCACGTTGGATTTATCCGCCATGATCGTTGGCATGGGCATGGATCAGCCCGGCGATACAATGATGATCCTCGGCACAACGGCCGTGGTTAACATTTTGACCGACAGCATTACCCCAGATGATCGCCCCGTGGGCGCGACGGCATTTCACGCAAACGGCCAGACATTGACGCGCATCCTTGCTCCGACGACGGGGGCTGCGGCCTTTGACTGGTTCTGCGCTCTGCATCCCCAAACATTGGGCGGCGAAACCCCCGCTGAAATCGCAGGCAAATTAAATGCCTTGGCCAAAGACGTGCCAGCGGGCGCAAATGGGGTCACGTTTCTACCGCATCTAAACGGGGAACGCGCCCCGTTTGTGGCACCGGACGCTACCGGCGTGTTCTTTGGTCTGCGCACCACCAGCACCAAGGCAGATATGGGGCGCGCCGTTATGGAAGGCACGGCCTTTAGCCTGCGTGATTGTTATATGTCGGAATGTGGCCACCTGCCCAAAACAACCATTCGGCTGACCGGTGGCGGGTCCAAAAATGCGCTTTGGTGTCAGATCATCGCGGACGTCATGCAAATCCCCATAGAAGTCAGCGGCGCGTCCGACCACGGATTGTGGGGCGCGGCCTGTTTAGGGGCGGCGGCCAATGGCAAAGGCATCGCCAGCCAGATCGCCAAACGCACCGAACAGAGCATCGTCTATGATCCAACCCCCGCACATGGTCCGGCCTATGACGCGGCTTTTGCGACTTATCGAACTCTTTCAACAGCGGCCCAATCGCTTTGGACTCAACCCTCTAAGGAAATGCAATGACCAACATGATGAAAGCCGCCGTTTATCACGCGCTTGATGATATCCGCCTCGAAGAGCGTCCGGTGCCGGAAATTGGCCCCGAAGAAGTGCTGCTCAAGACGCTGGCATGTGGCTTATGTGGTGGGGAAACCATGGCGTGGTACAAAAAGTCCGACCCCAAGGTGCTGGGCCATGAACCCATCGGAGAAGTGGTCGAAGTCGGTGCGCAGGTGACGGATTACCAGATCGGTGACCGGGTTTTCATCAACCATCATGTGGGTCGGGTGGATAGCCATCTGTCGCGTCGGGGACATTTCACACGGGATCCGTTTTATGCTTCAATGAAGTTAGACCCCGGCGGGGTCTGCGAATATTACCGCGTCACGGCCCAGCATTTGCGGATGGATGCCCATAAATTACCGGATAACATTTCAACGGATGCGGCTGTAACGATTGAACCCTGGTCCTGTGTCATGTCCGGGCTAAAAGTGTGCAACATCCAACCCGGCGATACGGTTGCCGTCGTGGGGGCAGGGTTTATGGGGCAGGGGTTTGTCCATCTCGCGCCGTTTTTTGGTGCGGGCAAAGTCATCGCGCTGGATTTTTCTGATTGGCGTCTGGAAAAGGCGAAATTCTTTGGGGCGACCCATACGATCAACCCAAAATCCCAAGATGCCGTTCAGGCGCTACGCGACGCCAATAACGGGCGTTTGGCGGATACGGTGATCGTGATCGCCCCGTTCCCGCAGGCTTGGGCCGATGCGGAAAAACTGGTTGAGGTCGGGGGCACATTGCATCTGGGCGCGCCCTTGGCTCCGGGCACCGATTGGGTCCGCGAAGGCAGCCGGGCCTATTTTGATCAGATCACGATCACGTCGCGCTATAGTTCTGATCACACAGATACTTATAGCTATATTCGCCTGCTCGAAGCGGGGCGGATCAAGGCCGACGAAGCGATTTCACATCGTTTTGACATCAAAGACAGTGCCGAGGCGTTTGAAATGCTGCGCAAGGCCGAAAAATCTCTGAAAATTATCGTATATCCCCATGGGATTCCGGAGGATCAAAAAGATGCTTGAGGCGTTAAAGCAAGAAGTCTGTGACCAGAACCATGAATTGCCAGCCAATGGGCTGGTGGTCGGGTCGGGCGGCAATGTATCAGGTCGTGATCCAGAAACGGGCCTGATTGTAATCAAGCCATCAGGCGTGAAATTCAGCAAACTGACGCCCGAAACCATGGTTGTTGTCGACATCGATGGTAACGTGATCGAAGGCGAAAAGAAGCCGTCCGTGGATACCGGCGTGCATCTTTATATCTATAAAAACCGCCCCGACGTTTTTGGCATCACGCACACCCATTCCCCTTATGCCACGTCATTTGCTGCGCGCGGCGAACGCATTCCAGCGGTGTTGACACCGATCACCCATATGTTGGGGCGCGATGTGCCCTGTTCCCGCTATGCCACCCCGGGCGAAGTTGACACAGGCCAGGCTGTGGTTGACGCCGCGGATGGGGGCTTTGCGGCGCTGGTTCAGGCGCATGGCGTGTTTACGATGGGCACATCAGCAACTCAGGCCACATCGATCGCCATGTATCTAGAAGAAGCCGCAATGACGACGCATCTGGCCATGTGTCGCGGTCCGGTGGACGAATTGCCACAGGAAGAAATAGACCGATGTTTCCAATGGTTCCGCAAGAACTATGGCCAAGAGGGTCAGAAAAAAGTAAACGCATAGGATGGCTCGATCCGATCAAACCCGTCAAAGAGACAAAGATGCGCAACTGGCGAATGTTGCTTTGCTGTATTACGGCGAAGGCCTGACACAGAGCGAAATCGCAAAGCGCATCGGCGTGTCCAGACCGACAGTGGTGAATATGCTGCGCGATTGTCGCGAACGGGGGATCGTAGAAATTCGCGTCGGCGGGGATGTTCTGTCTGGGTCAAACCTGTCGCGCCAGCTTTGCGAAAAATTTGGCCTACAAGACGCCTATGTCGCCCAAGCGCAATCCGGCAAATCCCGCGCCGCAACCCTACCACAGGTCGCGCGGGTTGGGGCAATGGCGGTCAGTGATATCGTCAAATCCGGCGACGTTGTCGGCGTGGCATGGGGGGAAACCATCAAAGCGGTTTCTCTGGCCATGAACCAAAGCGGGTTTCAGGACGTCACCGTTTGTCAGATGATCGGATCAATGGTGTCTGACCGCGTGCCCACATCCGAAGATTGTTCGATCAGGATTGCGAAATCTTTGAACGGGGATTGCTACACATTGCATGCGCCTGCGGTTCTGTCTTCGGCAGAATTGGCCGACGCATTGCGCAACGAACCCACCATTGCTGCGCAACTGGAACGGCTGCAACATCTGGATGTCGCGATTTTTTCTGTCGGCAATACCAAAGTTGACACTCATCTGGTCGCCGCCGGTATCGCCGAGGCCCAAGAGCTGGACAAAGCCGTCACTGCAGGGGCGATGGGCGTTTTATGTGGGCGCTACATTTCGGGTGACGGACAGGCCCTGGGGTTACCCCCAGAGGATCGGCTGATTGCGATTGAAATTGAGCAGCTGAAAAAAGCCGAGCGAAAACTGTTGGTTGCAGCCGGGAATGACCGTGTAGAAGCGGTCGAAGCCGCCATTTCTGGCGGGCTCGTCACCCATTTATGTGTTGACGAATGCCTCGCGGAATTTTTGCTGAGCCGCTGAACACGCGCCTTTCATGACATGAAAACGGATGGATAGACGGGAAAATCAGACCGTCTGTTGGGACCTGTATTGCATACCTTCATCTTTCTTATGACAAAACATTTGACAAATGTAAAAGTCAGGAACTAAGCTCGTGGCAACTCTGGGAGGTCAGAGATCATTGGACAGTAAAATCCAAAGGGAGGATAGAATGTCGAATTCTAAAGTAAGCTACATTTCACGCCGCACCGTGCTCAGAGGTGGTGTCGCAGCTGGCGCTGCCTTGGCTGCCCCAACCTTTTTTGTAGGCAAAGCCCATGCGTCGACCGAAAAGCTGAAGATCGGGATCATTCCCGCCTATTCCTTTGGGCTGTATTGGCTGATTCAGGATCAGGGCTTTGCGCCCGGCGTTGATATGGAATTCAGCGTATTCCCATCCGGCCCACCCGCGATCGAAGCAATGGTAGGGGGGTCTGTTGACGCCATCACCGTTGGATCCGTGCCACCTTTGGCTGCGATGGCCCGCCGGGTTGCCGATTTCCGCGAAATTTCGATCTGTGGCGACGCCTCTGGCCTGTTTACGATTGTTGGCAAACCCGGTCTTGAATCGCTGGCTGACCTAGAAGGCAAAACCATTGCCGTCACTTCTGGTTCAAACTTTGACTTCTTCCTTGGGGTTGCTCTGGAACAGGCGGGCCTTGCGGATATGCCGCTGAACAGGATCAACATGGAACCAATTGACGCCCAAGCCGCGTTGATTGCCGGCGCTGTGGATGCCACCGTACCATTGGCCACGTCCCGAAAGTTGATCTTTGACAAATTGCCCGGTGCCAGCATGTTGGCGGATGGATCCGCGATGCCCATCGACGCCCGCCCGTCGATCATGGACGTCTTTATGACAACCCAGCAAACCATCGACGCCAAAGAAGAGGCCCTGACCCAAGCGGTCGCTGCGTTCCACAACGAAGCGGTCGGAATGCTGCGCGAAGACAATGCCGCGGTTGTTGATCGTATGATCGCATGGCAAGAAAGCGTCGGCCGCGCAGGCGTCACCGCACCAGAGGTCGAACCGCTGTTGAATGGCTATTTCTACTTCAACACTGAAGAAATCAAAGATGTATACGCCCAAGGTGTGCTGAACAATGCACTGGACGTGCAATCGCGGTTCCTTGTCGACAATGATCGCATTCCCAACATGCCTGATCTGGATGCATTGGTTAGCGATCAGATCGTAAGCAAACTCTGAAATGAAAATCTTAGACCTATTAACCTCAAGACGCCTGCAATTGGGCGTCTTGTCGGTGGCATTGGTGTTTGCGGCTTATGTCTGGTTGACCAATCAGCCAGACAATAACCCGGCATTGCTGCCGCCGATTTCGGACATCGTAAAGTCCTTTTTCGTCAATCTTGAATCCGGCAACTTAACCCAAGCGCTGGGGGCAAGCCTGTACCGCATTTTCCTTGGCTTCTTTTTTGGAACCACGGGGGCGTTGATTGTTGGCTGTTTGGTCGGCTGGTATAAAACCGTTGAATATCTGGTTGATCCCCTGATCGAAGCCCTGCGCCCAATCCCGCCACTGGCCTATATCCCGATCATTATCATCTGGTTCGGCATCGACGAATTTAGCCGTGTGTTGATCATTTCGATCGCCTGTTTCATGGTCTGCGTTGTGAATGTCATCGCGGGTATGAAAAACGTCCCCCAAGTCTATGTGGACGCGGCCGCGACCATGGGTGCCAATCGTTTCCAGATTTTCCGCACCGTGGCCATTCCGGCCGCGACTCCTTTTATTATCACGGGCTATCGCATCGCATTGGGGGCAGCTTGGACCACGCTTGTGGCCTCTGAATTGCTGGCCGCGCAGAATGGATTGGGATTTTTGCTTCAAGAGGGGCGTCGTTATTTCCTGACGGATCAGGTGATGATGATCATCGTCATCATTGGCAGTTGCGCCTTTATCATGGATCGGATTTTCCGCCGCATTCAAGCCTATCTCATGCAATGGTCGGAGGCGCGTGAATAATGCCCGAAATCAAAACCAACAATCTGACCCATACTTTTGGCAAAGGTGGCCATGACGCGCTGACGGTGCTTGAGGATATTGATCTGACGTTTGAATCCGGCAGTTTCAATTCAATCATCGGCACATCGGGCTGCGGCAAATCCACATTGCTCAAAATGATGGCGGGGCTGTTTGATCCGTCCGATGGCGCGATGACATTGGATGGCGACGTGATCCAAGGCACCGACCGCCGACGGGGGATGGTGTTTCAACAGGACGCGGTTTTTCCTTGGATGACGGTCGCCAAAAACATCTCTTATGGACCGCGCCTGCGTGGGGCCTCTAAGGCGCAACAGGCCGAAATCGAAGCCAAATGGACCGACATGGTGGGTCTCAAAGGGTTTGAGGATCGCTGGCCGCGGGAGTTGTCCGGCGGCATGCGCAAACGGGTTGATATTGGCCGGGTCTATGCCAATGATCCCGATGTTTTGCTGATGGACGAACCCTTTGGCGCGCTGGACGCACAAACCAAAGAGCGGATGCAATCCGATCTATTGGAAACGTGGACCAAAACCAAAAAGACCGTCATCTTTGTGACCCATGACATCGAAGAGGCGATCTTCTTGTCTGATAAAATCGTTGTGCTTTCTTCGCGTCCCGGCCGTGTGCATCACATCGAAGACGTGGCTCTGGCGCGTCCCAGAACCGATGAAATGCGCCTGACGGATGAGTTCTTGGACATCAAACGTCGGCTTTGGGCGATGCTGGATCACTAGCGTTTCTTTGAACAAATCGCAAAAGGACGTTCGCCTCGGCGCGCGTCCTTTTTTGTCTACGGTATAATTATTGGGTTTGGATCAATGACCGCGTAATAGGTCTTATGGTAAGTATTACCAGATCAAAATTTCACGACAGCGCTGCGAATTTACGAAAATTCAGACAGGCCAAACAAAAAAGGCGGCAAATGAATTGCCGCCTTTGATGGGTTTCTAAATGACAGGTCAGTTGACGCCTGCGATTTCCTTCAGCCGGTCCATCACTTCATCGCCAACCAATTCATTGCCCAGCTCTTCCCAGACAGGTTTCATGGCTTCGGCCCATGCGGCCCGCTGTTCATCGTTAAGGTAGTGAACGCCGACACCTTCGCCGGCAATAAATTCAGCGGCAGCGCCGTTGATTTCAGTGTTCATCGCCATGTTCCATTCTGTCGCATCCGCCAGAGCAGCCTGCACTTCGGTTCTCACATCGTCTGGCATTGCGTCCCACCACTGTTTGTTGGCCCCAACCAGATAGAACGAATACTGGTGATCCGTCATCGTGATGTGATCCACAAACTGATAGGTCGACGATCCGCGCCATGAATTTGGCGTTACTTCACCTGCATCGATCACACCCTGTTGCAACGCGGTTGGGGCTTCTGACCAGTTGATACCGACGGGGTTGGCCCCCACAGCTTCCCAGGTTTCCACAAAGATCGGCGCAGATTGCACGCGCACCTTCAGGCCCTCTGCGTCGCTTGGCAACAGGATCGGATCCTGCCCCTTATAACCCAGATCACGCGGACCGTTCATCCAGACGGCGACGATTTCGATGTTCTGACCATTGAGGCCCGGCATGATCGCATCCCGGATGGTTGGATCGGCAACCGCTTCTTGGATCTTTTCTGGCGTGTTCAACATAAAGGGCAGCTGCAGCGCGGCAACGCGTGGCTCAACCGTGCTATAAATACCGGCGGTTGGTGCAATAAGATGCGTCCCACCCAGTTGCAGACCCTGAATTTGGCTTTGCTGATCAAACAGCGTGCCAGAATGATGCATTTCAACATCGATCCGGTCACCCAGACGTTCCTCTAGCTGTTCGACCAGATAGTTGAATGTCTGCCCCTTTAGGCCTTTGTCGTTGTTATCATTGGACATAACCATTTCGACTTCTGCCGAAGCGGTCCCCGCCGCAACGACCATCGCGGCCATGAATACCATTGGTTTTAGTGAGCGTGTGAACATTTTCTTCCTCCGTTTATAATCTGATTTAGGGGTTTATTCCGGCTCATTGAGAGAGACCGGGTAAGAACAATGAAAGCGTGGGTATGTACGTCACCAACAGCAGCGTGATGATTGTGGCCCCCATCCACGGCAGCGTTGCACGGAACACCTGTAGCGGTGGGATGCCTGAAATCGAGCTTGCAACGAACAAGTTGATTCCAACCGGCGGCGTGATCAATCCCAGCTCGATATTGACCACCATGATGATCGCAAAATGCACAGGATCGATGCCCAGACTTTCGGCTGCCGGAACCAGAAGCGGTGCAAAGATCAGGATCGTTGGCACACCTTCCAGAAAGAAACCGACCACAACCAACAGCAAGTTAACGCAGAGCAAAAACACAATCGGCGACAGGTTCATGTCCAGCACCGCTTGTGCCATTGCTGCGGGCAGGCCGATCTTGGTCAGGAAAAACCCGAACAAAAGCGCATTGGCGGTGATCCAGAAAATCATGCCGACACGTGGTCCGGTATCCGCAGTGATCCGCAGAATATCGCGCACGGACAATTCCCGATAGATGAACAACCCGATGAGCATGGCCAGCACTGCTGCGATGGCCGCCGCTTCGGTTGGGGTAAAGATCGCCCCGCCATCATAATAGATTCCCATCAAATCGAATTCAGGGAACCCATAGATGCCAAACACGATAAACACCGGAAGCGCCAGCGCAGGCAAACTGGAACGGAAGGCACGGGACAATTCGCCGGATGTTGCGCGCGCCTTGACGGCGATCCCTTCACGCCCCGCCAGGAAACGTGCGGTGAACAGCAGCAGCATCCCATAGATGATCCCGGGGATAACGCCCGCCAGGAACAAGGCAGGGATCGAGGTTTCGGTCACAAATCCATACAAAATAAGCGGGATCGACGGGGGGATCAGAATGCCAATCGACCCAGAAGTGGCCAACGCACCCACCGCGTATTTGGACGAATATCCCTCTTTTAGCAGCGATGGATACAGAATGTTGCCGACCGCCGCCACGGTGGCGGGGCTTGACCCTGAAATCGCTGCAAAGAAAATGCAGGTCAGAACGGTCGTCATCCCCAGACCGGCGCGCAAATGCCCAACCAAGGCCTGCGCCAGCGAGATCAGCCGTTGTACCAAGCCGCCTTTTTCCATCAAACCGGCCGCAAGAAAGAAAAACGGAATGGCCATCAAGGTGAAGTGGTTCAGGTTGGAAAATATTTTCTGCCCTACAATCCCATCCGGGATCGGAGCAAAAATCATGGACGCAATAATTGCCGATCCGCCAAGCGCCACCGCAATGGGGCCGCCAACCGCAATAATCACAAAAAATACGATAATGAGTGTCGCAAATGCCATTAATCCAGGGTCCCTTTTTCAGACAAGTCGCCGACAGACCGCCGGAATGTTGCATCCGGCGCGTGGCTGGAAGGGTCAGTGACCAACGTCCACGCAACCAAACCGTAGCGGATCAACATAAGAAAAGTGATGATCGGAACGATCAGAAACGGGTAAACTTGCTTGATCCCAAGCTCTGGGTGTAACGCGTTGATCATGTTGATGAATTTGGCGTAAAATACACTGTCCCAGAGGAACACGCAGGACAGTAGAAACGCGCTGGCCAATGCCAGAACATTCAATGTTGCGCGCGCCTTTGGGCCGACGAGGTTGGGCACCAAATCCACCCGCGGGTGGTATCCTTCTCTGACGGCACGCACGGACCCGATCAACATCGCCCAGATCAAAGCCGTCACAAGTCCGGCCTCTAACCAATGGATTCCGGTGTTAAAGACATATCGCAAAACCACCTGCAGAAAGGCGAATGCCAGCCCTACAAGCGTCAGAGTCACCATCGACCAGATTTCGATTGTCGATAACAATCTGTCCAGTTTCTTGATCACGTATTCCTCCCTTACTGCCGCCCTACCCGGCAAAAATTAGTCCAAATGGGAAAACATCTTGTTGCCGGCAAATGGCAATTCTGCCCGCAAAATTGTCGATGTTTCGGCCTCTGTGATGTACAGGTGACGCCCCTCGGGGCCACCAAACGCACAATTCGCGGTTAGAATACCTTGCGGTGATCTGATCCGTATCATCGGCTCACCCAATCGAGACATGACCCAAACCGTGCCCAGCCCCATATGGCCAATGATCAGTTCCCCCCCCTCTCCGAGCGCCAGACCGTCAGGACCGGCAAGCCCGCCTGACAACTGGATGAACGTGCCGGTTTTAACGACGGTCCGGCCACCCGGGAGAAATCGAACACGCCACACCGCATTCATGCGGGTGACGGCAAGGTAAAGTTGTTGTTCCGTTTCATTAAAGACCAGCCCGTTGGGGCTGGGGATATTGGACAATAGGCAATCCAGTTCGCCCGAGGCCCGTTGGCAAAACAACCTGCCATATGGCGCATGAAGCCCGCTTTGACCTTGGTCGGTGAAATACAGATCCCCATTCGATGTGAAATGCAGATCGTTAACGCCGTGAAACCGCTCCAGGCCCGGCCGGGTCAGATATTTTTCGACCTTTCCCGAAATCGGGTCCATCACCATGATGCCATGGGCGTGATCGGCGATAAAAATTCGACCATCTTTGTGAATTTTCAGCCCGTTGGGTTCCCCGTCATATTCCGCAGCCACCGAAAATTCACCCTCTGGGCTGCATCGCAAAATGCGTCCATGGCAAATATCCACGCAATAAAGGTTCCCGGCGCGATCAAATGAAGGGCCCTCTAGAAAGGCGCGAAATGTTTTGCCCGGATGCTGCACATTCCCCCAATCCGAAGAGCTCTTCGGCGCGAGTTCGGCAGGGACACGCGCAAAAACATCTGCGGTTATGTCGGTAGGAGGCGGGAAAAACATAGGATCTCTCTGATTGCTTTTGTAATAGCGTAAATGCAAAGGTGACTTAAGATCAACTTAAAAAGGTAGTCCTTTAACATAATGACCACTCATTTCTCCATAACGGATGCCCATGTCCATGTTTTCCTTCCAGAAAAATATCCGCTGACACAGGTGCGTTCTTACACTCCGGGACCTGCCAACGTTGCGGATCTCGAAGCGCACCTAGAGCGAATCGGTGCCAAAAACGTTGTGATCGTCCAGCCAAGCCCCCATGGAATCGATAACCGGCCCAGCCTGACGGCGGTGCAGGATCTGGGGCGGGACCGGGCAAAATGCGTCTGTGTCATCGACCCAAAAACAACAACCAAAGAAGACGTCAAAGCCTTGGCCGATCTGGGGGTTTGTGGTCTGCGCGCCAACTTGAAAACCGCCGGAATTGATGCCATCGACAACGCGGCCCAACAGCTGCGTGACCTCGATCGGGTGATGATGGGCACGGATCTTATTTTGCAGGTCTTTCTACCGGTCCACGTGAACATCGCGCTGGCCCCATTGTTTAAATCATTGGGACGGCCAGTGATCCTGGACCACTTTGCAGGCCTGAAAACATCCAGCCCCACATTGGACACAGATATGGCTGGCCTTGCGGATGTGCTCTCTGCGTCGAACGTGTTCCTAAAGGTATCGGGCGCGTGTCGGGTTACGGATTATGCGGCGACGGCTGTCGCGCTGGATGATTTTGCCCCTGATCTATTTGCCACAGCGCGGGGTCGGGTGATTTGGGGCAGCGATTGGCCGCATACGGGAAAATCGGCAGAACGCGCCAAACGCCCCCTGTCTGAGGTCGAGCCATTTTTGAAAATTGACGACCAGAAAGGCCTGAAAGACATCCAACGATGGTCTGAAAATAACAATCATTTTCAAGAGATTACTAAATCAACCGCCGACGATCTCTTTGGGTTTTAGCGCCCACCCGCAATGTTGGCAGTGTAGCGAAACGAAAACGGTTCCACATAAAAGGATTCGCCGTGCAAAATGACCTGATTGTCATCAGTCATAATCGTATGTGAACGCACCAAGAGCGGCGCGCCGACGGCGATGTTCATGTCTTTTGCTTGCGTCTCATCTGCGCAAACGGCGCGCAACGCTGCCTCAATATGCCCAATGCGCAGCCCCAGACCTTCTTGGATGATCTGGTGGCCGCCTTGTGTTTCCAACGCATTCAGGGACACATCCCAGGTGATTTCTGGCGATAGAAATCGCACCTCAGACCCGATGCAAGTTTGGTTGGCAAATCTCAACCGATACAGACACATCAGCTCGGTCTCTGCCGGAACCCCGATCTTGCGCGCGACATACATGGGCGCCGGCGTTTTGGCGAAAGAAATTAGCCGGTATGAAACTTGGTCTCCGGCCACGGCCATTTCGCTTTCGAAGGATTGGATATTGTGCACATCCAATGCAACCTTGACCGACATGTCGTCAGAGGATCGCAACGCAAATGTCCCACGCCCCGGACGCCGTGAAACCACGCCTTCATTGGCGAGCCGCATCATTACCGCCTGAACGGTTGATCGGCTGACCGAAAACGCTGCGGCGATTTCTTTTTCTGTCGGAAGTTGAGCTCCCGTGGCTATCTCACCGCTTCGAATATCTTGAACGAACTTGTCATAGATTTTCTGCTTTGCTGACATGTATCGGGTCCAATATTGCGTTCACGTTGACGGATCACCATTGTTAACTGGTCATCAATGTAACTTAAATGAGTAGCCATTTGGCGAACTTATTCAAGTTTTGAATCAATCCAAACATGTCGACAAGATACTGGGCAGGACACCCCCGAGCCGCAAAAGGTCCACTTCTTGTTGGGTTTCAACGGCGGCGTGGCACGGGATAATCTGGTCTGTGCCATCTGGTCGCATCCATTGAACAGGCATACTTGCGCGCACCTGCAGCTCAGAAACCGGGGCGTTGATCGCAAATGAATCATCCGCCGTGATGCCTGCATTTTGCGGGTCAAAATCCCCACTGATCTGAAGCGGCAGAATGCCCATCCCGATCAGATTGGTTCTGTGGATACGTTCAAAACTGCGGGCGATGACGGTGCGAACACCCAACAGCGCGACGCCTTTGGCGGCCCAATCCCGGCTCGACCCCATGCCGTATCGTTCACCCGACAAAAGCAGCGTGTTTTCGCCGGAATCGGCCAGTACCTGCGCGGCTTCGAAAACGGGCAAAACCTGTCCAGACGAAAGAATGGTTTCGTTCGGCGCCAGACCCGGTTTTAGATGGTTGCGCACCAGTTTGTTTGTAAACAAGCCGCGCACCATCACTTCCCAGTTGCCGCGATACGCCGCGTAAACATTCAGGTCCGTGGGCGGCGCGCCATGTTGGATTAACCATTCGCCAGCAGCGCTATCCGCAGAAATCGCGCCTGCGGGTGAAATGTGATCTGTGGTTATATCATCGCCCAAAACCATCAATGGTTTTGCCACATAATGACCCAACCGCGAGGTCTGATGCGATGTTGCAAATTTGGGGCGCCTTAGATTGCGTGACGTTTCATCCCATTGGAATCGCACTGTTTTCTGGGTCTGGATTCCATCCCATGCCTTGCTGCGACTGGCCGCCGCAAAAGATTGCGGAACATCCCCATCCACATGGGACCGGGAAAATATCTGATCGATTTCATCCTGATCTGGCCAGATATCTGACAGATAGACCGGCTGACCATCCGCATCGGTGCCCAGAGCATCGGCTGTTATATCGCCATGCAGGTTGCCCTTTAGGGCATAGGCGACAACCAAGGGGGGCGACGCCAAAAATCCGAGGTCAAGTTTTGGATGCACCCGGCCCGGAAAATTGCGATTGCCCGACAGGACCGCTGCGATGGCTTTGCCGTCCTCAAGCGCCTGTTCGATGACATCCGGCAGCGCCCCGGAATTCCCGATACATGTGGTGCAGCCGTGGCCAACGACATCAAAACCAAGCGCTGACAGGTTGGCGTCCAGCCCCGCCCGTTCCAACATGCCCCGCGCCGACGGCGACCCCGGTGCGAGCGATGTTTTGACCCAAGACGCAGGTGACAACCCACGCGCCTGAGCATTGCGTGCCAATATACCCGCCGCAATCAGCAGCGACGGATCAGACGTATTGGTACAGCTGGTGATGGCCGCGATTCCCACCGCTCCGTCAGGGATCACATCTGCGTTCTGGTCGACAGGGTGCAACGGGCGTCCGATGGTCTGTGACACACGTTTTGCAGCCTCAGCGGGCGCACAGCGGTCCTGGGGTCGTTGCGGTCCAGAAATAACAGTTGATATCGTCGACAGGTCTATATCAATAACCCGGTCGAATTCCGGCGACGCATCTGGATCAAACCACAGCCCCATGGCCCGGTATACGGTTTCGATCCGGTCACAATGCACCGGATCGCGCCCGGTGCGCCTGAGATAGGCGAGGGTGTTCTGATCCACCGGGAAATACCCTGTAGAGGCCCCATATTCCGGTGCCATATTGGCGATGACAGCCCGGGTATCAGCGCTGAGGCTGGAAACCCCCGGCCCAAAGAATTCGACGAACTGGCCGGTTACATCCATCGCGCGCAGACGATGTGTGATCTCAAGTGCGAGGTCCGTTGCAAAAGTACCAGAGGCCAGTGTTCCGTGCAGATGCACGCCCACCGTTTTCGGCAAAGCGAGCGATACCGTTTGGCCAAACATCACGGTTTCGGCCTCTAATCCGCCGACGCCCCAGCCCAACACACCAATCCCGTTGATCATCGGCGTGTGGCTATCGGTGCCCAATAACATATCCGGATGCGCAAAATTGTCGTCGCTGATTTCCAGCAATGTCGCCAATTGTTCCAGATTGATCGTGTGCATGATGCCCGTGCCCGGCGGATGAACGCGCAATCCCTGCAGGGTCTGTGATGCCCATTTCATAAAGGCGTATCGTTCTGAATTGCGGGCATATTCGTTTTTGGCATTCCGGCCGAACGCATCAACACTGGCATAGGTGTCCACGGCCAATGAATGATCAACCGAGACATCAACCGGCAAAGTCGGGGATAAAATCGCGGGATCGCCCCCGGCCTCTGCGACGGCATCACGCATGCCAGCAACATCGGCCAATGCGGGGGTGCAGGTCGTATCATGCATCAGCAGGCGGTTGGGCCGAAACAGCATTTCACATTGCGACGGGTTTTGTCCGTTCAACGCTTCTAGCACTGGGTCCAAAGCCCCCCCAGCGCGGACATGGTTTTCAATCAGCAATCGCACCACAACAGGAAGCGAAAACAGTTTATTTCCCAAAAGTTTGGGCAGATCAATGACTTGGAAGGTCTGGTCACCAAAACGGACGGGCAGATAGGTCATTTGTTTACTTTCGTAGATTTCGCGAGCCATGACAGAAGCAACGGGGCCAACATCAAAGCGAGCATGACGCGGAAAATGTGATGCACCCCGACAAATGCCACGTCTCTGTCAAAGCTCAGGGCGATAATCGACATTTCCGCCAAGCCGCCGGGCGAATAGGCCAATGTCAGCGCGACGGGGTCAACACCGACCCCCTTTGCCACCAAAAGCGCGCCGAAAAATGCGGTTCCGATCTGCAATGCCACCACCAGAATGGCCGCACCGAGGGCTGCGATCAGGCTGGTGAATGGCACCCCGGCGAACCGTGCACCCACATTGATCCCGATGAACACCTGAATGACCGCCGTAATCGAACCTGGCACTTCGAAACTGGTGAGCCCCAGCAGGTGCAACGCGGCGCTGACCATCATCGGCACAAGCACAATAGGGGCCGGCATACGCACCCTGCCCCGCGCCACAAGTCCAGCAGCAATACACAGCCCAATCCAGCCCCAATCGGCAATCGACAACGCGGCGATGGCGTTTGTAGCGCCCATATTCACAGGCTCTATGGTTGCAATCTGACCAATCAACAGCGGAATAAGCAAAATCGCGAGCGCAATGCGCAGCGCATGCACAATCGCCACCCGCGCTTGGTCTGCGCCCTGTCGTTCAGACAGCAGCACCATTTCGGCGATCCCGCCGGGCATGGCACATAATCCGGCCGTGATCGGGTCAAATCGCGCAATTTTGCGCAGGGCCAAATACCCGGCCCCAAACATCACCGCCAGCGATACAATCAGCAAAACCAGCGTCGGCCACCACGCAGCAACAGAGCCGATCAATTCAACGGTGATAGACGCCCCCAACATCAACCCGATCGTTGCGCGGATGATATCCATAAACGTGTCCGGTTTGCGCACCGGAAGTCGCGCCAGCGATGCCACAGCCGTCACCAGCATGGCCCCGATCATCCAGCCCAGCGGGATCCCCGTGCGCGACACAAGCCACCCGGACAGGGCCGCCGTCACTACGGTCGCAAACATGGGCCCATATGTGTCGAACCGCGGAATCAGACCAGTTTCTTTTGGCTAAACAGCACCCCGTCTGCGTCCCCGTAAACCCAGTCTCCGGGCTTAAATTCAACACCGCCAAAGCTGATATTGCAGTCGGTTTTACCCCAACCTTCTTTGGCGCTTTTTACAGGGCTGGTCCCCAGAGCGAACACGGAAATATCCATTTCGTCAATTTCTGCGCTGTCTCGGATCGCGGCATTCAGGACCAACCCGGCCCATCCGTTTTTGATCGCCAGATCCGCCAGAATGTCCCCCAATAGCGCAATGCGGGTCGATCCACCGCCGTCAACAACCAAAACACGCCCTTCGCCGGGGGTTTCCAGCTGCGCACGCACAACTGTGTTGTCTTCAAAACATTTCACCGTCTGGATCGGGCCTGCGAAAAACGGCTTTTTGCCGAACCGCTGAAAAGGAAGGTGGACCAAAGTCAGGTCCGCTGCGTGATGGTCAATTAGGTCAGCCGTTTTCATATCTTGCTCACATGGATTTGAAAGTATTTTTAAGATCTTGGACGTCTTGGCCCGTCAAAAGCCGCGTTTCCTGACCGCGCAGCGTGATCAACAACTTTGCGGTTTCTTCCAGCTCTTCTGCCGCGCAAACCGCTGAAAACAGATCTTTGCCAGAAACAACCGGTCCGTGATTGGCCAGCAAAACGGCGGTATATTTACCACCAAGGTCGCGGATCAAATCACCCGATTTAGGATCCCCCGGTTTCACATAAGGAACCCGTGCAACCGTACCCACGCGCATGACCACATAGGGCGTCAGTGGTGGGACGCAATCATTGGGATCCACCCCCTCTGAACAAGAGAGCGCCGTCGCATAGGTGGAATGCAAATGCACAACGGCACCTGTTTGCGGGCGTGTGTCATAAAAGGCTTGGTGTAGAAAAACCTCTTTGGTGGGTTTGTCCCCTGCCACGTGGTTGCCGTTCAGATCGATTTTGGCAATGCGGTCAGGGTCGATCCCACCAAGGGTCGAATTGGTTGGCGTCATCAAAATGCCATCGTCCAAACGGGCCGAAACGTTTCCGGCCGTCCCAACGGAATAGCCCCGCGCAAAAAGTGATGCGCAAAGCTGCGACATTTGCTGGCGCAATTTCTGTTCGGTATCGGTCATACTTGCCCTTCCATGGCGCGCAATGCTTTGACGAAAAAGTCCGGTGCGCCGAAATTCCCGGATTTCAACGCCAGCGCGACGGGCGTGTCATTCCCAAGCGTCAGGACCGGGACGCCGGGGTCAATTTCGGCCCCGACAACCATTGCAGGCGCACCAAGCGTTTCTGCAATAGCCTGTGCAACCGCCCCAGATGTTTCACCACCCGCCACAACGATGCGTTGATAGCCTTTCTGCACCAGTTGCCGGGCCGTTTCAGCAAACAGTCGGTCCAGCCGGGCAGCAACCGCTTCGCGGCCAAATTTCTGTTGCACCGCCCGTACTGCATCCGGCGTTCCAGAGGAATATGCCAGCGGCGCCTGCCCCATATGAGCGTCGTAAAACGCCACAAGTGTCTCTTCGCCCATTTCGCCGCGCATCACGGCCTCAACGTCGATCGCAAGGGTCGGATGATCCAGCGCATGCTGATCAACCTGCCCGCGCGTGGCCCCCGAACACGACCCGGCAAGGATCGCTTCTGGACCGGTGACGTTGGTCAAAACGCCAGAAGCAGCCCCTTTGGCACCTGCGCGGATCATGTTGCGAGGCAGACCCAGCGCAATCCCAGATCCACCCGTGATCAGTTTGGCGCTGCTTAACGCTTCGCCCAGACGCAACAAATCTGCATCTGATACGGCATCAGCAACCACATAACGGGATGTTTC
>NZ_CP162416.1 GCF_040932005.1 Aestuariibius sp. HNIBRBA575 | reverse complement strand
AAATATCCGCGCAAGGGGCCTGTTTCGCGACGAAACCCAAAAGAAATCTGAAATTGAGCAACAAACAAGTGTTTAATATCTTTAGAATCTTTAAGGACTTTGGATTGGGATATTTAAATTATTTCAATACATTAGAGGTCGCTTGGTGCCTGAATACGGGACAAAGGGAACCGGTTTACAGGATGAAAGGTGCATGGATACGGGGGGACAAGTGCCGATTCGCGGGGAGAAGGACTCCGGAATACGGTAGGCGCTTATCTAGGGTCTGTTTCGTGGGTTTTGCGGGATTTTGTAGCATCAACAGTCCTGTATTCGGGTTCCTTAAGCCTACGTGAACTTGGGGTCCTTTGCGTTAGGGAACCCATATGCGGGATCCGATTGGATGGATATTGGGCACCTGAAGCGCACTTGTTAAGAGGTTCCTTTATTGCCATAATGGGCAAAAGGGCCGCATAAGGCCATAGAGCAGACCAATGGTGGCAGAATTGGGCGACATCCCAGAGGATATTCCACGCGACAAACTCACCGGTTCCCTCAGACGGGGGGCGGTTAAGAAACATGTCGCGGCCATTCATGTCTCGGGGAAATTGACTCTATTACAGCGTAAATTGTCCAATGTGCTGTTGTTGAACGCCTATGATACCCTCACCAGTCAAAGCACATATCGGATCGATGCGCGCACATTGTGCATGATGATCGGGTACAATTCCAACGATATGGATACCCTTAAACAATCGCTGCGGGGGCTGGCCGAAACTGTGGCGGAATGGGACATGCTGGATGAAAAGGGCCAGCAGGAATGGGGCGTGTCCAGCCTGCTGAGCTATGCCAAACTAAAAGGCGGCATTTGCGAATATTCCTATTCCCCCGCGCTTGCAGAAAAGCTGAATGACCCCAAAGTGTTTGCGCTGATCAACCTGAATATTCAGCGCAGGTTCACGTCCGGTCATGCGCTGGCGCTCTATGAAAATTGCTATCGATTTGTGCGCACGGGCAGCACGGGCTGGTGGCCAATGGATCTGTTTCGTCGGTTGATGGGCCTGGACGGATCCGCCTATTACGAAAGTTACAAACATCTGAACGCCAAGGTGATCAAACCCGCGGTCAGCGAAATTAACAAAACGTCCAACATTATCGTGACGCCTGAAACCCGCAAAATTGGGCGCACGATTTCGCATATTCGGTTCCGCATCAAAGAGAACCCGCAATTGTCGATCATGAATATCGATGATGGGGCAGGGACCCGGCACAGTGATGTATATCGTCAATTGCTTGAGCTCGACGTGTCGGACCGGTTGGCGCAGCAATGGATCAGTGCCCATGGCGAAGAAAAGGTTGCCCAAAAGTTAGATTATGTGGGCGCACGCAAGAACATAAAGAACAAGGTCGGTTATCTGAGTGCCGCTTTGCAGGACGATTACGAAATTGGTGATACCCAAGACCCCCCGTCAAAGACGTCGCAGGCCGACAGCCCGCGCACCAAGCAATTGCGCAAACTGCAATCGGTGATCGCAGCGCGCACCGCGACGCAGCGGGATGCTGATAAGCGACATTTCCTATCGCGCCTGGATAATGACGCAGCTCGGGCGGATTTTGACAGATTCGGATGGGTTTCTTCTGTGAATGCGACGGCGATTTTTGAATTCTGGGATTCGTTGGAACCCGGATTGTTCGACGATCCCTAAGTCACGGTGTCTTGGGTAATGTCTTGAATCCATGTGTCAATTCACGGTTCAGGTCACCCTTTTCCCTGATGCATTAACGTATTGAAATGTATAAATTTTTGCGTTTGACTGCCTAATTCTTGATCACTTGACATATGTCAAATCGTACTTGCGGTTAGGCTCGTATGTAAAAACCTAAATTGAAAATGGGTTTTTGGTGAAACGTCCAATCAACATAAAACAAAACAGACCGCGCTTTGTTTGTGCGGTGTTTGGCTATGTGGTTGTGGCGTTATTTGCGTTGCAAATGGTGCTGCCCTCGGTTGCGGCGGCGCATATGCAGGGGCAATCCGGGAACTGGATCGTTATCTGTGGTGAATTTGGGCCGGAACGGATTCAGGTTAGCACCGATGGCCAAGCCATATCTGAAAACACCAATCCGACATTGCCATGCGCCAATTGTGACACATGCCCGGACTGCAATTCTGTGGCGTCCCGACTGGAACCGTCATTGACCCAAATCGGTGAACGGCTGGCATCACATTCCGGGGCAAAGTGCATATCGCAAACTGAGTTTTCCGAAAATCCAGCGCAGTTCTGGGGGCAAAATCGCGGCCCTCCGAAAAGGAACCCTACAGACATGAATTGTGAACTGACCCCGTTTGCGCGACCTGCATTGGCAGGTGTGTGATGACCGTTTTTCAGTCTCTAACCCGCCTGATTGCTGCTGTTTTGGCTGTCATGGTATTTGCGACCGCAACCGTTGCAGAAACGTTGGCGGATTTCCTGCCGGATCTGAGCCCCGATGAATTGGTGGCAGGCGCCGACAGTTTTGGCCCCATTCAATCCGACCTGCCCGTCGCCCCGGTGATCCGTGGCGGTGAAACGGTGGCCTGGGCGTTTTTGACGTCGGACTTTGTCGGGACAACGGGCTATTCCGGCAAACCCATTCACGTGGTGGCCGCGATTGATGCAGATGCGGTTTTAACCGGCGTTCAACTGGTCAAACATTCCGAACCGATTGTCCTGATTGGCATCCCCAATTCCCGCATGATTGAACTGACCGAAGGCTATCAAGGTCTGGACCTGAAAGCCGAGGCTGAAACCGGTGGTGGTGCCCATGATCTAGACATCATTTCAGGTGCAACAGTGACGATTATGGTCATTGATGACAGTTTGGTTCGGGCTGGGATCAAGGTGGCGCGCGCGCTGGGTTTGGGCGGATTGGCCCCGGCCACGGCGCAGGGTCCACGCCGCGAATTGGACATGGCCCAAGACACGACATTTGACTGGACCACATTGATCGGCGACGGGTCTGTTCGTCGGATGATTTTGGACGTGGGCCAAGTGAACGCCGCGTTCGAAGCAACCGGTGATCAGCGCGCCATTGACCGCCCGGAAACCGGTGACGCCACGGACACCTTTATCGACATGAATATGGCGTTGGTTTCGGTGCCATCCGTGGGGCTGTCGCTGCTGGGTGAGGCGGAATATCAGAACCTCGTCAATTGGCTGGAACCGGGTGAACAGGCCATTTTGGTTCTGGGCCGCGGATCCTATTCGTTCAAAGGGTCGGGCTATGTGCGCGGTGGGATTTTTGACCGCATTCAGCTGATCCAAGGCGATCGGGCCGTGCGGTTTTTTGATCGTCAACACCGTCGTTTGGGCGCGTTGGCCACAGCGGACGGGCCCGAGTTTAGCGAACTTGATCTGTTCAAAATCCCCGCCGATGCCGAATTTGATCCGGCCGAGCCGTTCCGACTGCAATTGTTAGTGCAGCGATCCGTCGGCGCGCTGGAACGGGCGTTTATCACCTTTGATCTGGGCTATGGCCTGCCGGAACAATACCTGTTGCCGATGGCGGCCCCCGTGGCGCTGTCAAACGACGCCGAAGAAGCCGAAGCCAAGGCCGCGTTGTGGAAACGGGTCTGGAAGGACAAGCAGGTCGAAATCGCGATTTTGGGCGCGATGTTGTTTGTGCTGACGGCGACGTTCTTTTTCCAATTCCAAGCGACCATGAACGCGCGCGCATTCCTGTGGTTCCGCATGGGGTTCTTAACCTTTACGTTGGTGTTTTTGGGCTGGTACGCCAATGCGCAATTGTCCGTCGTCAATCTGATGGCGCTGGCGGGCAGTTTGCGCGACGGGTTTAGCTGGGATGCGTTCCTGCTAGATCCGCTGGTGTTCATCCAATGGTTTGCCATCGCCGCGGCGCTGCTGTTTTGGGGCAGGGGGGCCTATTGCGGCTGGCTGTGCCCGTTTGGCGCATTGCAAGAAATCACCAACCGTATCGCGCGTCTGTTTCATGTGCCGCAATGGACGTTGCCATGGGGGCTGCATGAACGCCTATGGCCGATCAAGTATATGATTTTCCTAGGCCTTTTTGGGGTTTCCATGGTGTCGATCCCATTGGCCGAAACCTATGCCGAGGTTGAGCCGTTCAAAACCGCCATCATCCTGAAATTCGTGCGGGATTGGCCGTTTGTGATCTTTGCGCTGGCGCTGTTGCTGGCCGGGTTGTTCGTGGAACGGTTCTATTGTCGCTACATGTGCCCGCTGGGCGCAGCGCTGGCGATCCCGGCGCGCATCCGCATGTTTGACTGGCTCAAACGGTACAAAGAATGCGGAAGCCCCTGTCAGATTTGTCGTACCGAGTGTCCGGTTCAAGCCATTCATCCAACCGGTGAAATTAACCCAAATGAATGCGTGAACTGCCTGCATTGTCAGGTTCTGTATCAATCCAAGAACACCTGTCCTGTGGTCATAAAACAGGTGAAACGACGGTCCAAGGTGGGCTCCGCGGACATCACACTTAACCAACCACCGGCGTCGCATCCGAACGCCAAACGAACAACAGTTTCTTAAGGAGGAACTCATGTCCGAAGAAAATGGTAAATTAAACCTCACCCGCCGTGGCATGCTGGGCGCAACAGCCACCGGTGCTGTCATCGCCGGCACAGGCATCGGCGCCAACTTGCTGACCGCAAAACAAGCGTTGGCATCGACAAATGGCGACGCGTCGCTGGCCCCCGGTGAATTGGATGAATATTACGGGTTCTGGTCATCCGGCCAAACCGGCGAATTGCGCATTCTGGGCGTGCCATCCATGCGTGAATTCATGCGCGTGCCGGTGTTCAACCGCTGTTCGGCCACTGGCTGGGGCCAGACAAATGAATCCCTGAAAATCCTGACCGAAGGTCTGTTGCCCGAAACCAAGGAATTCTTGGCGGCCAACGGCAAAGTCACCTATGATAACGGCGATTTGCACCACCCGCATATGTCGTTCACGGACGGTGTTTATGACGGCCGGTTCATTTTCATGAACGACAAAGCCAACACCCGCGTCGCCCGTGTGCGCTGTGATGTGATGAAAACCGATAAGATCATCGAGATCCCAAATGCCATGGATATCCACGGCATGCGTCCGCAGAAATACCCCCGCACGGGCTATGTTTTTGCCAATGGTGAACACGAAGCACCGCTGGTCAACGACGGCAAAATTCTGGACCAGCCAGAAGAATACGTAAACATTTTCACCGCGATTGACGGCGACGCAATGGAGGTCGCTTGGCAGGTGATTGTGTCTGGGAACCTGGACAATACCGATTGCGATTATCAGGGTAAATACGCGTTTTCGACGTCCTATAACTCGGAAATGGGGATGAACCTGGCCGAGATGACCGAATCTGAAACCGACCACGTGGTTGTGTTCGACATCAAAGCGATTGAAGCCGCAGTAGCCGCCGGTAATTATCAGGAACTGAACGGCGTCAAAGTTGTCGATGGCCGCAAAGGGTCGGGCACCAACCTGACACGGTATGTGCCCATTCCAAATTCGCCACACGGTGTGAACGCAGCGCCAGACAAACGCCACATCATGATCAACGGCAAATTGTCACCAACGGTTTCGGTGATCGACGTTGAAAAACTGGATGCGTTGTTCTCGGAAAATGCGGATGAACGGTCTTGCATCGTGGCCGAACCTCAGCTGGGTCTGGGGCCATTGCACACGGCGTTTGATAACCGCGGCAATGCCTACACAACCCTGTTCTTGGACAGCCAAGTTGTGAAATGGGACATCGCCAAAGCGATCGAAGCCTTTGCCGGGGCTGACGTTGATCCGATCCTGGACAAAATCGACGTGCATTATCAGCCGGGTCACAATTCGACATCCATGGGTGAAACTGCGGATGCTGATGGTAAATGGCTGATTTCGATGAACAAGTTCTCAAAGGACCGGTTCTTGAATGTGGGTCCGTTGAAGCCTGAAAACGAGCAATTGATCGACATTTCCGGCGACAAAATGGAACTGGTCCATGATGGCCCAACCTTTGCGGAACCCCATGATAGCATCATCGTGCGCCGCGATATTGTGAACCCTGTCAACGTTTGGGACCGCATGGATCCAATGTGGGAAGACGCCCGAATTCAGGCCGAGGCCGACGGTGTTGATCTGGATTGGGGCCACGAAGAGGTGATCCGCGACGGCAACAAAGTGCGCGTCTATCTGTCATCCATCGCGCCTGAATTCTCGATGGAAAAATTCACCGTAAAACAGGGCGACGAAGTCACCGTTTATGTCACCAACATGGACGAAATTGACGATGTGACCCACGGGTTCTGCTTGGCCAATTACGGCGTCGCAATGGAAGTCGGCCCACAAGCCACCGCGTCGGTGACATTTGTTGCCGAACGTCCGGGCGTGCATTGGTTCTATTGCCAATGGTTCTGTCATGCGCTGCACATGGAAATGCGCGGTCGTATGTTTGTTGAACCGCGCGAGGCATAATCATGCGGTGGTTCCTGTTCATGAGCGCCCTGATGGTCGGTCCGGTTTGGGCCGAAACATGGGATGTGCCCAATCGGGCAGGGGCCATTGCGCAAACATTGCTTCAGGCGGAGGACGGCGACGTCCTTCGGCTGGAGCCCGGAACCTATTTCGAAAACATCGTTCTGGATCGACCCGTCACATTGGACGGGCAGGGCCATGCCATTATTGATGGCGGCGGCACAGGATCGGTGATTACCGTGACCGGACCGGGGATTGTGGTGCAGGGATTGACCATTATCGGGTCGGGGTCGGATCACGAAACCATTGATTCCGGCATTCAGCTGACCAAAACTTCCGTCGCCCCGCAGGTGTTGAACAACACCTTGATTGGCAACCTATACGGGGTTGATATTCACGGTGCTAAGGATGCACTGGTGCAGGGCAATCACATCGAAGGCCGCCAAGATCGCCACGTCAACGCACGCGGGAATGGCGTTTATGTGTGGAACGCGCCGGGGGCTGTGGTGGACGATAACTTCGTTCAATATGGCCGCGACGGTGTGTTTGTGAATTCCTCAAAACGCAACCGGTTCACCAATAACGAATTTCGCGATCTGCGGTTTGCCGTCCATTATATGTATGCCGACGATTCCGAAGTGTCGGGCAATCTGTCGATCAACAATGACCTCGGCTATGCGGTGATGTTCACGCGGCGGGTGCGGGTGATGGACAACATTTCGATCAATGACCGCGAACATGGCGTGATGCTGAATTATGCCAACCATTCGGTGTTTACCGGCAATGTGGTGCTGGGCGCGCAGGAAAAATGCACGTTTCTATATAACGCCCATAGCAACGAATTTAGCGGCAATTGGTTCGAAGGCTGCGGCATCGGCATTCATTTCACCGCCGGGAGCCAGAACAATCAGATCGTGGACAATGCCTTTGTCGGCAATCGCACGCAGGTCAAATATGTGTCAACGCAATGGGATGAATGGTCCGAAAACGGGCGCGGCAATTTCTGGTCTGACAACACCGCCTTTGATGTGGATGGCAACGGGATTGGCGATGCACCTTATCGGCCCAATGACAGCATGGATCACGTGCTGTGGACCCAACCTAGCGCCAAATTGCTGCTGGGGTCGCCCGCTGTGCAATTGGTGCGTTGGTCGCAATCCACGTTTCCCGCGCTGCTGCCCGGTGGCGTGATTGATTCCAGCCCTTTGATGCAGGCCACGCCCCCCGCCGCCATGGAAAGGCTGCCAGAATGACCAATCCAACTCTAACCATCCGCGATCTGCGCAAAATGCGCGGCAAATCAGAGGTGCTGCAAGGCGTCGATTTAAACGTCGCGCCGGGGGAACGTGTGGCGCTGTTGGGCCATAACGGGGCCGGGAAATCGACCCTGTTCAAATGTGTTTTGGGCCTGACGCGGATATCCGGCGGGCAGGTGGAC
The DNA here is from genome assembly GCF_040932005.1 of Aestuariibius sp. HNIBRBA575. Classification (NCBI taxonomy): domain Bacteria; kingdom Pseudomonadati; phylum Pseudomonadota; class Alphaproteobacteria; order Rhodobacterales; family Paracoccaceae; genus Aestuariibius; species Aestuariibius sp. HNIBRBA575. Next base: position 52,875 of record NZ_CP162416.1, on the reverse strand, counting down.
ATCGCCGGTGCGCGTCCCGGATCGGGGGCGGCGCGGCGCAACATTGCTTTCTTGCCAGAAGCCGTGTCCTTTCACAAAGCTTTGACCGGTCGCGAACAGCTAAACGTGTTTGCGCGATTGGAAAAATCAGAGGCTAACATAGCGCAATTGTTGGATCGTGTGGGGTTGGCGGATGCCATGGATCGCCGGATTGGCACCTATTCCAAAGGCATGCGGCAACGTCTGGGATTGGCGCAAATGCTGCTGGGGCGGCCGAAATTGGCGCTGCTCGATGAACCGACTAGCGGGCTGGATCCGATTTCGCGCCAGGACCTGTATGACATCATCGACGAAATGGCCGGGCAGGGGACCGCCATTGTGATTGCGTCCCACGCCCTGACCGAAGTCGAAGCCCGCACCGACCGCATCGCCATTCTGCGCAAAGGCGTGAAAGTGGCGGATGACACGTTGTCAAATCTGTCCATTCGGGCCGGGTTGCCGATCCGGCTGCGGTTTGAAACCCAAACCAACGCCGACCAGATCGCCGCGCAAATGGGCGGCACGCGGATCAACGGCGCGTCGGTCGAAATCAAATGTCCCGCCAGCGAAAAGATGCAGCATCTGCGTCGGATTGCCGATTTGGGGGACGTGATCTGTGATCTGGATGTGATCCCGCCGAGGCTGGATGATCTCTATCACCATTACGCAAAAGGAGACGCGCAATGACCCGTTTTCTGGCCATCACCCGCGCTGAAATCCTGATCCTGCGCCGCAATTTCTGGCTGTTCACCGCCACGTTGATCATGGTGCTGTTTGCACTGGCGCTGACCTTTGCCGGGTCCGCCCCAACCGGGTCGCTGGGCGTGGATATGTTAACGGTGTCTGTCGCGTCGATGACGACGCTGTCCGTTTATCTGGCGCCGCTTTTGGCGTTGATGATTTCCTTTGATGCCATCGCGGGCGAAGCCGACCGGGGATCGCTGGCGTTGCTGCTGACCTATCCGGCGGGGCGGGGCGAAATCCTGTTGGGTAAATTCTGCGCGCATCTGTTTGCCCTGTCGATTGCGATGATCGTTGGCTTTGGCAGTGCAGGCGCGGTTGCGGCGTTTTTGGGCGGCGCAGGCTCTGAAAGTTTGCTGGCATTGCTGCGCTTAATCCTGACCTCGATCCTGTTGGGGGCGGTGTTTTTATCGCTGGGTTATCTGGTCTCGGCGCTGGCCAATGGGGCCACGGCGGCGGCAGGCATGGCGGCGGGCATTTGGCTGGTCTTTGTGGTGTTGTTCGATCTGGGATTGCTGGGCGCAGTTGTCATGGATCAAGGCGGCACCTTTACCAAATCCGTATTCCCGTGGCTGTTGGTGGCCAATCCTGCGGATGCGTTCCGGGTTTGGAACATCGCCGCGTCAGACGGGGTTGCCATGACAACCGGGATGGCCGGGGCCGCGCGCACCTTGCCGTTTTGGGTTGCTCCGGCATCGCTGTTGGTCTGGCCGATTTTGTCATTTGCCACGGCGCATTTCGCGTTCCGAAAGGTCGAACCATGAAGCCGCTGATCCTGATTGCCTGCTGCGCGCTGATCGCCTGCAAAGAAGAGGTCGCCACAGCGCCGCCCGCCCCGGTCGCCATGACCGAGGCCGCGTTAAGCCATTTTTGCCAGATGAACGTTCTGGAACATGGCGGTCCCAAAGGGCAGATCCATCTAGAAGGCCACCCAAGCCCGCTGTTTTTTGCCCAAGTGCGCGATCTGGTGACCTATGTCAAAAGCCCGGAACGGGTCGCGGATATGGAGGCCATCTATGTCAGTGATATGGGCATGGCTGACAGTTGGCGCTATCCGGGGGCGGAAAACTGGATCGATGCGGAACAGGCCGTTTATGTGGTTGGATCGAATGTGGCGGGGGGCATGGGGGCGCCTGAAATAGTGCCGTTTTCTGATGCGCAATCGGCCCAAGGTTTCATCGATCAATATGGCGGACAGCTGCATGCCCTAGCTGATATTCCAGAGGATGCCGTGTTAGGCCCCGTTGATCTGGACGCCCCATTGGAGACCCCCCTATGACCATTATCAACCGTCGTCGGTTCCTTGCGATGTCCGCGTCAACTTTGGCTGTGCCTGCAATGGCGGGGCAGGCGGATGTGGCCATTTGGCGGGGCAGCGCCTTAGGTGCGCCGGCCAGTCTGCACATCGTGGGGCTGAGCCAAATCCAAGCGCAACCGATCTTTGATCAGGTTGAGGCGGAATTGCTACGACTAGAGCTGATCTATAGTCTATACCGCCCCAATTCGCAGATTATGCAGCTGAACACGACCGGTGTTTTAGATCATCCTGCGCCTGAATTGCTTGGGGTGCTCAGCCTGTCTGGCGCGTTGCATGATGCGTCAGATGGGGCGTTTGATCCAACCATTCAGCCGGTCTGGCAGGCGCGCGCGGGTCTGGACGCGGCCAATGGGCCGGTCGGTTGGTCGCATCTGCGTTTTGACACCCAAAGGGTGGTGTTTGAACGTCCCGGCATGGCGATGACACTGAACGGCATCGCCCAAGGCGCGGTGACAGATCAGATCGCCACATTGCTGCGCGGGATGGGGTTGCAAAATATTCTGATCGATATGGGCGAAGTGGCCGCAATTGGGGGGCATGAAAACGGGTCGGATTGGCAGGTCGGTATTGCTGATCCAGAGGGGCAGATCATTCAGCGGATCACCCTGCGGGACCGGGCCTTGGCCACGTCAGCGCCGATGCCATCCTTTGGATCGGACATGGCGCATATTTTCCATCCAAACGGGACCCCTGCGGTAAATCAGCTCGTTTCGATATCGGCGCCCTCGGCCATGTTGGCAGACGGATTATCCACCACTATATGCATGGCAGAACCTTCACAAGTTAGGTCAATTCTTCAACTGTTCCCGCATGCGCATGTTGAAAAAATAATGTCATTCTGAAAGGCAAACAAATGATCAAATCGAAAATTCTGGCGCTTGGCGCTGTTGTGGCAACGTCCTTTTCTGTGCCTGTTTATGCAAACGGTGATGCCGATGCGGGTCGCCGTGTGTTCAACCGTTGCAAGGCCTGCCACGCTGTGGGCGAAGACGCCCGCAACAAAGTGGGCCCAGTGTTGAACGGCGTGGTTGGCGCGGCGCCAGGCTTGGCCGCTGATTTCAGCTATTCTGACGAAATGCTGGCCGCTGCCGAAGGTGGGATGGTCTGGGACGCCGAAACGCTGACCGCGTTTTTGACCGATCCCAGCGCGCTGGTTCCGGGCACAAAAATGTCCTTTGCTGGCCTGCGCCGCGAAGGGGATATTGCAGATGTGATCGCCTATCTGGCGACATTCGAATAAAACATCGGATGCGATTTGCCCTGCCTGTCCGGATGCGGATGGGCAGGGTTTTTTGTGGCGAATTCTTAAAACCGATCCAGTGGTTTGGTTTCCCCAACCAACAATGCGGCCAGTAATTCATCTAGTAACAAATGCTGTTTTGGGCTAAGTTTGTCACTGAAATGCGCTTGGTTTTCGCGCACGATCGGGTGACACAGGTCCAGCTTGTCCTGCCCCAGAGGGGTTAAGCTGAGGTGACGGGATCGGCCATCTGTTTCGGTCAGGGCCTGATCAATCAACCCGTCTTTGCGCATCTGCACCAACAGCCGCGATGCGGCCTGTCGGGTGATGCCGATATAGTCCGCGATGTCCGAGGGCGTCGTGACATTTTCAAGCCCAATCCCAGATAAAACACACCAACGCAGCCGGGTGATCCCATGCGGGGCCAGCGCCGTTTCTAACCGGTTTTGGACGTGTTTGGACAATCGGCTCAGCCGATACCCCAGCCCCTGATGCAACGCGTAATCGTCCTTGGTTTCTGTCACGTCCGGCTCCTGAATGGGGGTTGGGGGTTAACACATTGACAGTTTAATGCGCAGTGATGATAATTAGCAAGGTTTACTAATTCAATCAGCACAGGTGATGCATGGGCGCACGGTTTTCGACAGGCAAAGAACGGGCGATGCATCTGGGGCCGTTTTCGCTTGAGATATTGAAACGCCATGGGGCGGTTGACCTGTTGAACGTGCCGTCATTTGATCCATTGCGGTTTCACATCCCAGAGCGGCCAACATCCATCGTGAATGCGATGGGCGATCATATGGCGATGCTGGACGCGATCCGCGACGGCATGGTGAACCGGGCAAAATCGCAGGTGCCTGAGGACGTGATCGAGCGATCTAATCATTTAAAATCATTCGGTTACTTTGCGGATGCTTCTATGGTTGGGGTATGCGAAATCCCCGATCTGGCGCGGCTTGAAACCCCGTATCGCAATCCAGATATCGACCGGCTGGCGGTCGAGCTACAGACACGACAGACCAAAACATTTGCCTCTGGCATCGATATGATCATGGCCGATTTAAAGGAATCCATGTCAGCCCCGCCCACCACGATTGACGGGCATAAAAACGCAATTGTGTTTCTTTATGAACATCCACGGGACCCAGTTGCGTCTGAACCGGGGGCGGATTGGATCATGGGGGCGACGGCGCATCGGTCGGCTTTGTTGGCGGCGGAAACTGCGGCCGTCATCGCCAATTACATCCGTTTGTTAGGATTTGAGGCCCGCGCGCATACGGCGACCACTTCGGATGTGGACCTGAACACATTGGCGGTCGCGTCAGGTTTGGCGATGGTGCAAAACGGTCAGGTGGTTGCCCCGTATTTGGGCGCGCGCTTTGGGATTGCTGCGGTGACAACATCGATGGATTTGTCCGCAGATCTGCCATTAGCCGAACTGCCGCGATCCCAGCACAAGGCCCCGTTTGCGCAGCGTGATTTTGCCATGGGCGCTCATCCGTTTGAGACCCTAAAACGAGTCCAGAGCCCGACCACGTTTATCGACGAACCCCGTGTGCCGCGTGTGCCTAAACGTACCGATATGTTCAGCCGCGCCTTGTTTGGCGACATGGGCAAGCCGCTACAGGATAAGGCCAAAGGCGGGCATTACGTGCGAAAATCCGCGCCGTCGATGGCGCAGCGTCGCGCGCTTGGGGCGTTTGTGTTGTTGCAAGATGGCGAAGTTGAGGTGGAACAGAGCCGCATTTCACCGCAAAAAGCCCATGATCTGGTTAAGGCCGCCAGCTATTTCCTAGGCGTGGATGCCGTGGGCATTTCGCGGTGCCCGGATTGGACATGGTATTCGCATGATGCGGCGGGACAGGAAATTGACCCGCCCCATGATCAGGCGATTTCGATGATCGTGGATCAGGGTTTTGACACAATGGAAGGGTCATCGGGCGATGATTGGATCGCCGTGGCCATGTCGATGCGGGCCTATCTTAGGTTTTCGCTGCAGGGCGGGGTGATCGCGCGGCAATTGCGCAATATCGGCTACAAAGCCAAAGCACATACCGTGATGGATGGCGAAGTGTTGCAGCCGCCATTGCTGTTGCTGGCCGGTTTGGGTGAGGTCAGCCGCATTGGCGAGGTGATCCTGAACCCCTATCTGGGACCGCGATTGAAATCGGGCGTGGTGACGACCGATCTGCCGATGGTTCATGACCTGCCCATTGATTTTGGACTGCAAAAATTCTGTGATTCGTGCAAAAAATGTGCGCGCGAATGTCCGTCAGGGGCCATCACGGCGGGTCCTAAACTGATGTTTAATGGCTATGAAATCTGGAAATCGGACAGCCAGAAATGCGCCACCTATCGGATTTCGACCGAGGGCGGCGCGATGTGCGGGCGCTGTATGAAAACCTGCCCGTGGAACCTAGAAGGCGTGCTGGCGGATCGGGCGTTTCGCTGGGCCGCGATGAAAATGCCAGCGACAGCCCCCGTGTTGGCCAAGTTGGATGACGTGATGAACCGGGGCGCGTTGAATCCGGTGAAAAAGTGGTGGTGGGATTTGGAAATTGATGCGGATGGCAGCTATGGCGCGGCGCGCAATCCGGTCAATGAACGGTCGCTGCAAAAGGATCTGAACCTGAAATATGAGGATCAGACATTGGCGGTCTATCCGGCCAATCTGGCGCCGCATCCCTATCCGTATCCCTATCCGATGGACCGCGAAAAGGGCATCGAAGCCTATCAGGAAATGATCACCGCCGAGGCCTATAAGGCGCGGTTGGAACAGGGGGATATTCAGGGACTGGCGCATAAAATTGCCACCCACGAAGACAGCCCCGTGGTGCAGGTGGTGATCAGCAAAGCCGAGCCGATGGGGCAGGGGATCACCAAATATGAGATGCGCGCCTTGGACGGGTCGGATTTGCCCGAATGGCAGGCTGGGGCGCATTTGGACATTGTCGTTGCACCCGAATTTCTGCGGCAATATTCGATGTCGGGCAATCCTGCGGACAGATCAACCTATCAGATTGGCGTTCTAAAAGAACAAGCAGGTCGTGGCGGGTCGGCATTGCTGCACCGGATTTTCGCAGAGGGACGCAAGGTGTTTGTGTCCAAACCGATCAACCATTTCCCCTTGGTGGCCGGGGCCAGCAAAACCTATCTGATGGGCGGCGGGATCGGGATCACGCCGATGATCGCCATGGCCCATGAATTGCACGCAAAAGGCGCTGCGTTTGAGTTGCATTATTCGGGTCGATCCCGCGCGCAGATGGGATATCTGGACGATTTGGCCGCGATGCCCTGGGCGCAAAATGTGCAGGTGCATGTATCATCCGAAGGCAGCCGCGCCCATTTGAATGCGATCCTGAAATACACACCCGGCGCGCATGTTTATACCTGCGGGGCCGACGCCTATATGACGGCGGTCATGGATGCGGCATCCGATTTCCCCGAAGAAAACCGGCATCTGGAATATTTCAGCGTGCCTGACATGCCGGATTATGAAAACCACGCCTTTTCAATCAAGCTGATGAAATCCGGGCGGGTTTTGCAGGTCCCTGCGGATCGCACCGCGTCGGATGTGTTGCTTGAAAATGGGGTGCATGTGGATGTGAAATGTTCCGATGGGATTTGCGGCGTGTGCAAATGCGGACTGGGCGCGGGGCAGGTGGAACATCGTGACTTTGTGCTGTCAAAGGCGCAGCGCGAAACGGCGTTTATCACCTGTCAGTCCCGCGCTGCTGACCCCGATGGTATCATCGAGCTAGATTTGTAGTGGGTGCGCCGCGTTGTCGATTATCCCTTTACGGCCCCCGCCGTGAGGCCCGATTGGAATTGACGGGTCATCAACAGATAGGCGATGACAACCGGTAAGGTTGAAACAACAACCGAACTGAACACCAGCCCCCATTCTGTCGAATACGCACCGATGAAGGAAACGATGCCAACCGGCATGGTCTGCACTTCTGGTTTAAAGGCGAGGATCAGCGGGATAAAGAATTCGTTCCACATCCAAACACCGTTCAGGATCGCAACGGAAATGAGGCCCGGTTTCATCAGTGGGACAACAATACGCCAGAAAATCTGCCATTCTGTTGCGCCGTCCATACGTGCGGCGTGGATCAGATCACGTGGCAAAGCGGCCGCGATTGGGGTCAGGACCAGCACGCCCAACGGCAGACCCATGGCGATATAGGGAACGATCAATGCCAGCAGCGTGCCAAAAAGCCCGACAGTTTTAAGCACGATAAACAGGGGCAGAATGATCGCATGCACAGGCACCAGCAAACCCGCCACAAAAAGCGTATATAGTCCCATGGCAAATTTTTTGGATTTTCGACTAAGACCATAGGCGATCATGGTTGCCAAAACGGTGCTGACCAAAACGGCGATCGTGGTGACGATGATGGTGTTGGGCAGCGTCAATGACAATTGGGCATCGGTCCAAGCACGGCTATAGTTTTCGACCCGCCATTGCGCAGGCAGGCCAAAGGGGTTCACAAAGAATTCCGGTACGGATTTAAACGATGCGATGACCATGAACAGGATCGGTCCAAGCACCCATATTGAGGCAATGACCAGTACCGCCGTTCGGGCGGATTTGCCCATGAACAATCCAAGGTTACTTTGACTGCGGCGCAGTTGAGGTTGTGGTGTCATCCTTCGATCTCCCGGCGGCGCAGAATGCGGATTAAGCCCCAGCAAATTGCAGCCATAATGAGCATCATTAACAGGGCCATGGCGACGCCAAAGGCAAACCGAATATCCGCGCTTGAAAATGACGATCCCCCAAATGCAGTGCGATAGATCAGCGTGCCCAGAACATCCGTGCCATAATTGGGTGCCCCCAGTGGACCGGTTAAGACATAGACCACATCAAAGGTGCGGAACGTGCCGATAAACGTCAGCACGGTCAGGGCGGTAAACGCGGGGGAAAGCTGGGGAAACACGATCCGCCAGAAAACCTGCCGGCTGTTGGCGCCGTCCATTTCGGCGGCTTGTTTTAGTTCTGTGGGGACATTTTGCAGCCCCGAAAGATAGATAATGATCGACCAGCCCATGGAATTCCAAGCGGTCACAAAAATGATCACAGCTAGGGCCGTGCCGGGCTGAGACAGCCATTGGCCTTTGAGAAAGCCCAGCCCGATCGCATCCAGCATTGGATTCACCAAACCGATATTGGGCGATAGCATCAGCGTCCAGACAAAGCCGGTGGCCACAAGCGACATGATGACCGGCAGAAACAGAACCGTGCGGTAAAACTGCATGAAACGGGGGTTTTCGTTGAGCAACACAGCAAGGTAAAGCCCGACGCTGTGTTGGAAAATCAGGATCGCCACAAAGATAATCGCGTTGTGAAACGCAGCGCGATAGAACGGCCAATAGGTCAGAATTTCGGAATAATTGGCAAGACCGATAAATTTCAGATCATTGCCTAGCCCGGACCAGTTTGTCAGCGAAATGCCAAAGGCCAGCGCCAGCGGCAACAGCATCACAGCCAGAAAGAACACAAACCCCGGCAACACAAACCAGAGATGGCCGTAGCGCAGAGAGAATTGAGATGGCGGTTTAGGGGATGCGGGCATAGGCACACTTTCGCAAAAGAAGAGGCCGCTCGGATAACGGCCCCTTTGGTCAGTTTAGTTGCTGGGTTGAACGGCGGCCTGAACCAGTTCGGCGAATTCCATCGGGGTCAATTCACCCAGAAACAACGCCGCGGTGTTTTGCTGTGCAACAGACCAGACATCCCCGGTTTCGGGCAATTCGTAAAACACCCGCATGTCATTGCTGCGCGTCGCCTGTACGAATTCTTCGAGGATGCGGTTTTCGGCCGGGATGATGTTTTTGTTGGTTGTCATGGTGATGTTGTCGACAACCATCTGTTGGGCTTTGTCCCCCATCATCCATTGCAAAAACGTAAGCGCGGCTTCGGAATGGTCGGTGTCTGAATTCACAAGATAGATGTATTCCAGCCCCGTCACAGTTGCTGGGTTATTGTCACCCACCGCAGGAAAGGGAACAACGCCCAGATCAACATTGGGGTTGATTTCCTGATAGCCGGCATAATCCGCAGATCCGCCCGGCATCATTGCGCCTTGGCCTAGTGCGGCCAGTGCTTTGCCTTCGACATAGGGCGTGGACAGGGCACCGGGCTGCATGCAATCCCCGATCTGCTGTAGAAACGCCGCGGCTTCGACCAGATCGGGATCAGTGAAGGCGCGTTCCCCACGGCGCAATTCCGCAAAGCCATCCACACCCAGAACCGATGCAGTCAGCATCATATACATGAATGACGGAACAATCCCATCGGATGCAGGAACGATCAGAGGTGTAACGCCCTGTTCCTTCATTGCGGCGCACATTTCGACGAATTCAGCTTGATTGGTGGGAGGCGTCATGCCGAGGTCTTCGAAGATGTTGCGGTGATAATACAAGCCCACCGAATAGGTTCCCAGAATTGGAACGCCCCAGATTGATCCGTTCTGATTGATCGCATCCACCGCTGCGTCGCGCAGGCTGGATGTGTCGAGCTTGCCTGTCAGTTCCATCGCGTAACCCGCTTGGGCGGCGGCCAGCGTTTCATTGCCCGCAGGCAATCCAAACAAATCAGGCGCTTCGCCCGCAGCGAGGGCTGTGTTTAATCGGGCCGAATAATTTGTGCCTGCGATCTCTTCCAATTCGATGGTGATGTTGGGGTGTTCTGCTTCAAACGCATCTAGGATCGCCTCGGCGCGGTCTTTCCATTCGGGGTGGTTGTGCCACATGGTCAATGTGACATCCTGGGCAAAGGCGGGTGCGATCGCACCAAATGTCATCGCGCTCGCCAAAAGGGCGCTTGTCAGTGTTTGTTTCATAATTAGTCCTCCTGAATACGGTTCGCAGGTCTCCCGCCTGCGGACCATTGGGGTTAGGTCGCGCGCAACGCGTGACCCGAATTGGGGTCGAAAAAATGCAAACGATTGGTGTCTACTGCGACCCGCACAACGTTGCCTGACTTGGCTTTTGACTGTGATGAAAAACGGCAAATGCAGGCTGATGTTGCCGCCCCGGCCAGATTTTCGTCAACAGCGTCGTCATCAATCAACACAGCTGGGGCATCCAGCCCGACATGGGCCATGTGATCGGACCCAAGGGATTCCAACAGCAAAACCGGGGCCGTCAGGCAGCAATCCTGTGGGTGATCTGGTTTCAGATCTGCATCTTCCAGGTCTTCGGGGCGCAGGCCCACGATGACCTCTGAGCCGACAAAGTTCAGCAAACCGGGATAGGTCTGTTGGGCCGCTTCAGGCACGCGCAGGGTCTGATCGCCCAATTTAACATGGATCGCGTCATCGGCTTTCATCACCGTACCCCGCATCAGGTTCATGGCGGGTGATCCGATAAACGAGGCAACAAACGTATTCGCAGGGGCGTTGTAAATATCGTCGGGTGTGGCGACTTGTTGCAATACACCATCACGCATCAGAGCAACCCGGTCGCCCATTGTCATGGCCTCTACCTGATCATGGGTGACGTAGATTGTGGTGACGTTCAACTGTCGCTGAATCTGGGCAACTTCGGCGCGCATTTTCACCCGCAGCTTTGCGTCCAGATTGGACAGGGGTTCATCCATCAGAAACACCGACGGACGCCGGATGATCGCGCGCCCCATGGCCACACGTTGGCGCTGGCCCCCGGATAACAGGCCGGGCTTACGGTCTAGATACGTCTCTAGTTGCAGGGTCTTGGCAACATCTGCAACGCGTTGAGAAATCTCAGCTTTGGGGGTCTTTGCGATCTGCAACGGAAAGGCGATATTGTCGAAAACCGTCATATGCGGATAAAGCGCATAAGACTGAAACACCATCGCGATGTCACGATCTCGGGACGCGAAATCGTTGACCACCTGATCGCCGATCAGAACTTCGCCGCTGCTGATGTCTTCTAGGCCGCCAATCATTTTCAGCGCCGTCGATTTGCCACATCCCGATGGCCCGACAAGCACGAGAAACTCACCGTCTTCGATATCAAGAGACAAGGCATTCAAAGCCGGCGCATGCGCCCCGTCATAGGACTTGCTGATTGCGTTCAATGTGACTTTCGCCATGTTTCCCCCATGCAGTGACCACCCAAAAGGATGCCCCATTGGATGGGATGCTCCCTGCATCCTGTCCAGTGTGCGACAGAGGCAAACATATTATATGATTCAAATCAACATATAATCTACACAAATGTTTATTTAATATATTATCTGATATATCGCAACGTTATCAATATGATACATGTTCGTTTAACGTGGGTTGCGCATTGTCATCAGTTGAAGATGCATTTGATCCCCGGCGCCGTGCACATGGCGTTTGATGGTTTCAACCGCCCCGTTGATGTCGCTTTTTCGGAAGGCATCGATCAGTTCTCGGTGTTCTCGCAGCACCTCGGCGTGACGCGCGCGCGAAATGGGGACGTTCATCGCGAGGGCGTTTAAAATGCGACGTTGCAATTTCCAGATGCCAAAGGCGCGCCGGTTATAATGTTTGCGCGCCATAAACTCATGAAAACGCAAATCGACACCGGTAAATGTGACCTTATCCTCGACCGAAACCGCCTCTAGCTCGGATTGTATCCGTTCCAGTTCAATCAGGTCCGCTTCGGTACAGCTTTTGGCAAAGGTTTCGACAAAATATGGCTCCATCAGTTGAAGAACCTCGAAAATGTCGCGCAGTGATTCCGCATCAAAGGTGGCGACAGTGGCCCCTTTGTTCTGCTCAATCGTGACGATCCCTTCGCCTTGAAGCAGGCGCAGCGCTTCGCGGACGGGGATGATTGAGGTGCCGTATCGCGTGGCCAGATCCTGCACCTTTAGGCGGGTGCCACCGGGAAAGGTGCCCGTGCCAATATCGCCTAGGATGCGGCTGTAAATCGAGGTTGTGTCGCCGACATTCTTTGCCACGTTTTACCCTTAGATGATTTTGCCGTGAAAAAGATGCTGATTTTGCGGTTCTCTTTCATAGCTGATCTTGGTCAGATGTAATATCTTTTTATTCATATCAATAGACATTGAATTGGACAACACTCTGACCTGTCGATCAATCGGTCACTGATTATATATGATTTTCCGACAAAAACCGCGCCCAGTCGGATCGGTCGGCTGGCCATTGGGATTGGGGTCTAGATGCCCAACGCACGCATTTGCTGTGACATCTGCGTAAACGACCCGTCGACATGCTGTCTGATGACCCGGTCCGCCTCGGCGGCGTCATTTGCTTCGAAGGCGGCAATCAACGCGTCGTGTTCCTGCAAGATGGTTGCGTGTCGGGTGGCGCTGATGCGCAGGGGCGCGGCGTGAACATTCAACGCGGTGCGCAGTTTTTTCCATGTTTCGGCGGCGACCTGATTGTAGTGATATTGGCAAATCAGGCCGTGAAATTCTGAATCGAGTTTGCGGAATTGGGCCATCTGGCCTGTTTCCGCGGCCTTCAGATGTTTCTGAAGGGTGCGCAATTCCTTTACAATTGCCGGATCAGCATTTTCGGCAAACCAACCGACAAAATAGGGTTCCAGTAGTTTCAGGACCTCAAAGATATTCTGAATCGTGCTGGAATCTGCCTGTTTGATTGTTGCGCCGCGATTCTGGTGGATCTCTACAAATCCTTCGCCCTGCATCTGGCGCAATGTTTCGCGCACCGGGCTGGCGCTGACGCCGTAGCGTTTTGATAAGTCCGATATTTTTAACCGCTGGCCGCCCACAAGCCGCCCGCTGGAAATTTCGTCCAGAATCGCTTCGTACAGACTGTCGCTGTGGTTCGGGGTGGGCTGAACCATAAGAATTGGGCCTCCTGTGCCTGCAAAACCATTCAACAGGCTGATCTTTATTAACGTCGAAGTCGTGGATTTTCAACGGAATTTACGTTTCTTCGCGAAAAAAGAACGATATTATTAACAAAATCGTCGACGATTTGGTAAATTTAGTGCTACTAAGTCGACGGGAGATTCGGCGGGATATCCGTCGTCGGAAAGATCGGAGGACATTTTTTGTTCTGTCCGGTCACACACAACGGTGGAGGAGCCGGACAATGAAATTACCGACCTATCGACATGCTTTGAAGGGAACCGTGGCCAGCCTGTGCCTGATGGCGGCAGGGGCTTTGCCCGCATATGCACAAGATTACAGCGAAGCGCCAATGCTGGCCGAAAAGGTTGCGGCGGGGGAATTGCCCCCTGTTGAGGACCGCCTGCCAACAGACCCAATGGTCATGGAGGTTCTGGACGAAGTAGGTGAATATGGTGGCACGCTGCGCCGGGCGATCCTGGGCGGGGGTGATCAGCACAATATGGTGCGCCTGATTTCCAACGAAAATTTGCTGCGATGGAATGCGGATTGGTCTGCTGTGGTTCCAAACATCGCAGAAAGCTATGACGTATCTGAGGATGCGACGACCTTTACGTTCAAACTGCGTGAGGGCATTCGCTGGTCAGATGGTGCACCGTTTACAGCGGATGACATCATGTTTTGGTACGAAGTGTTTGGCGACGAACGTCTGACACCGTCCAAACACCCGATGTATGTGGGCGATTCAGGTCCCGTCGAAGTGACCAAAATCGATGACACAACGGTTGAGTTCAAATTCGGCGAGGCAAATGGCCTGTTTTTGCAGAACATGGCCTATGGGTTTGGCTATTATGTCGTGAACTATCCACGTCATTATCTAGAGCAATTCCACACAGATTATAACGACGACATTCAGGCGTTGATCGACGCAGAGCCAGCAGCCAGCGATTGGGTTCAATTGTTCAACCTGCGGGCAGGTCCCATGCATACGCCAGCATTTTGGCAGAACGCAAATCGGCCGACGCTGCATCCGTGGCATATCGAAGAGGGCTATGGCACCACGCAGCGCATGGTTGCCTCTCGTAACCCATATTATTGGAAAGTTGACGAATCCGGTCAGCAATTGCCCTATATCGATCAGGTCACTTGGGAACAGGTCGAAGATCCAGAAGCGATTCTTTTGCGCGCCTTTAACGGTGAAATCGACTATATGGCGCGCCATATCGGGCGGCCTGCAAATCTGGCGGGTTTGACCGATAACGCCGAACGCGGTCAATACGGGTTCTATGGTGTGGGCGATATTGGTGCCAGCCAGGCGGCGCTGATGTTTAACCTCAATAATCAGGACCCGGCCCTGAACGAAATCGTCAATACGTTTGAATTCCGCCAAGCGATGAGCCACGCCATTGACCGCCAAGAGATCATTGATCTGGTCTATCTCGGGGTGGGTGCGCCAGTGCAGACTTCGCCGCATCCGTCGGCGCCGTTTTACAACGAAGACTGGTCCAAGCAACACACTGCCTTTGATCCGGATGCCGCAAATGCGTTGCTGGATGGGATGGGGCTGGATCAGCGTGACGATGACGGTTTCCGCCTGCGCCCAGACGGAGAGCGCCTGACATTTGTGTTCCTCGTCGCGGATGTCTTTGGGTTCCAATATCCTGACGTGATGGAATTGGTGTCGGAATATGCGGCCAATGTTGGGGTTGATATTCAGGTCCGCGCCAGCGACCGGTCACGCCTACAAGAGGTAGCCTCGGCGGCGGAACATGATGGTTATATCTGGAACTGTCCCGGTGGTCTGTCGGATGCCTATACCAACCCCGATTGCTATCTGCCCCGTGGGCAGGCCGTTTATTGGGCGCCGGAATGGGCTGCATGGGGTGTAGATCCTGCAACAGGCACCGAGCCCCCGGAAAACATCAAGGCATTGTTCACCGCCTATGAAGGTGTGACCGGATCAGCCGACCCCGCGGTTCAGCTTGCCGCACTCGAAGACTTGATCGAGCAATCCACCAGTCAGCTACTGACAATTGGTCTGATGCAAAGTGACGGTGCCTTTGGGATCGCGCGCAACAATTTGCGCAACTATCCCGATCCAATGCCGATCGCTGGTCAGCTGTGGACGCCTGCGCCTTATACTGCGCAGTTCTTCTTTGAAGGCGGCGATAACCTCGATTAACCCAACAGGTTCTGCACGGCCTCACGGTGGTGCAGAATCTTAAAACGGGATGAGGCTTGTATCCTCCCTGCCTCATCCCGCCAATCTATCCTACCGAAAAGATTGACATGCTTTTGTTTCTGACCCGCAGATTGATCTACATGATCCCGACCCTGTTTCTGGTGTCAGTGGTCACGTTCATCGTCATCCAGCTGCCTCCGGGGGATTACCTGGACACGCTGGCGGCCGAACTGAATGAATTGGGCGGTCTGGACGACGGCACCCGGCAGGCGCTTGAGGACCAGTATGGTCTGGGCCAGCCGATGTATGTGCAATATTTCAAATGGATGCGCGGTATACTGTTTTACGGTGACTTTGGCATTTCATTTGAACGCAATGTGCCTGTGAATGATCTGATCTGGGACCGTTTGGGTTGGACATTTGCGATCTCGGTGCTCACGCTTTTGTTCATCTGGATGACAGCGCTGCCCATCGGCATCTATTCCGCCGTCAAGAAATATTCGGCCGGTGACTATGCCGCGACATTTTTTGGATTTGTCGGGCTCGCGGTTCCGAATTTTCTGCTGGCTTTGGTCATGATGTATGTCGCGTTCAAATATTTCGGCCAGAGCGTGGGCGGGCTGGTCAGCCCTGAATTTATCGGCGAACCATGGACAGTCGAAAAAATCATCGACCTGTTAAAACATATCTGGATGCCGATTGTTGTTGTTGGAACGTCCGGCGCGGCGGCGCTGATCCGGATCATGCGTGCCAATCTGTTGGACGAGTTATACCGCCCCTATGTTGTTACGGCCCGTGCCAAAGGCATGTCCGAATTTCAGTTGTTGATGCGCTATCCGGTGCGTGTGGCGTTAAACCCGTTCATCTCGACCATTGGGTGGATTTTGCCATCGCTTGTGTCAGGTGAAATTATTGTCGCCGTGGTGATGAACCTGCCAACAACCGGGCCGCTATTGCTGCGCGCGTTGCTGGTGCAGGATATGTATCTCGCCGGCTCTCTTATTTTCCTTGTCAGTATTTTGACGGTGATCGGCACATTGGTGTCTGACCTGTTGCTGGCATGGATCGACCCAAGGATCCGATACCAATGAGTGCGATTGATCAATCCATTGACCCCTTGGCCCAAGCTGATCCGCAAACCCCAGATTTGCTAGGTCCACGTGCGCTGATGTGGCGTAAATTCAAACGCCACAAAATCGCCTATTTCAGCCTGTGGCTGGTCGGGTTCATCTATATTGTGGCGCTGTTTGGCCATTTCTTTGCGCCCGCGGATCCGGGCCAGACAAACCGGCGCGGTATTTTTGTCCCCCCGCAAGGCATCCATTTCTTTGTGACGGACCAAAATGGTGACAGTCGTTTTCAGCTACATGCCAATGCGCTGGACATGAAAATCGATCAAGCCACCATGCGCCGCAGCTATGAAGACAGCGAAGATGAGATTATCCCGCTGGGCTTCTTTGTTGAGGGACATGAATACACCGTTCTGGGGTTGTTTCCGGCTCACCGGCATTTCTTTGGGCCTATTGATCCTGATGACACGTTTTACCTGTTTGGCTCGGACCGTTTAGGGCGCGACATTCTAAGCCGCATCGTCGCCGGAACCGCCGTGTCGATGTCCATCGGTCTGGTGGGGGTTGTGGTCAGCCTTGTGATTGGTGTGTCGCTGGGGGGGATTTCCGGTTTTTATGGCGGTTGGATTGATAACCTGATCCAGCGGTTAATCGAATTCTTGCGCTCCATTCCGACCATTCCATTGTGGATGGGGCTGGCAGCCGCAATTCCGCTGGGCTGGCCACCTTTGCGCACCTATTTCATCGTGACGTTGATCGTGTCGATGATCGGCTGGACATCCCTGGCCCGCGAAGTGCGCGGCAAATTCCTATCGCTGCGATCCGAAGATTTCATCACCGCCGCTCGCCTGGACGGGCTGAGCGATTGGGAAGTCATCCGCAAACATATGGTGCCCAGTTTTTCGAGCCATATTATCGCGTCACTGACACTGGCCGTTCCCCTGATGATCCTTGCGGAAACCTCTCTGTCCTTTCTGGGGATCGGTTTGCAGCCTCCGATTATTTCATGGGGAACATTGCTGAAAGAAGCCCAAAACATCCGCACAATCATCGAAGCACCTTGGCTTCTGATTTTTCCGGGCGCCACCATTGTGGTTGCCGTGCTTGCACTCAATTTTCTTGGGGACGGCCTTCGTGATGCCGCTGATCCAAATGCCCACTGATATGAACATGCCTCCACCCACCGGCCCCGCCATGGTCGAAATCCGCGATCTGGCTACGCATTTTTTCACGGATGACGGCGTGGTAAAGGCGGTGGACGGCGTTGATCTGGATGTCTTTGCCAATCGCACGTTGTGCATTTTGGGGGAATCCGGTTGCGGTAAATCCATCATGGCGCGGTCGATCCTGCGGATTGTAGACGCGCCCGGCCGGATCGTGCACGGGTCGATCACCTATCGCGCCAATGATGGCCGCCATGTTGATCTCGCGGCGGCGCGCCCCGGTTCCCGCCAGTTGCGCGACATCCGCGGTCAGGACATCGCGATGATTTTTCAGGAACCGATGTCGTCACTGGGGCCGATCACCAAAATCGGCAAACAGATTACCGAAACGATCCTACTGCATCGCAACATCCGCAAATCAGAAGCCCGCGAAATTGCGATTGAATTGCTGAACAAAGTTGGCATTCCACGCCCAGCAGAACGGATGGAGGCCTATCCATTTGAACTGTCAGGTGGCATGCGGCAACGGGCGATGATTGCAATGGCCCTCTCTTGTGAGCCACGCCTGCTGATCGCAGATGAACCCACAACGGCCCTTGATGTGACGACGCAGGCGCAGATCCTCGATCTGATTGCAGAATTAAAAGAAGACACTGGTATGGGGGTCATGCTGATCACCCATGATCTGGGTGTTGTCGCCGAAGTCGCCGAAGATGTGGCCGTGATGTATATGGGCCGCGTCGTTGAAAAAGGCGACGTGTTTTCGATTTTTGAGGACCCAAAACACCCCTATACGCGCGCGCTATTGGCATCGGTGCCAAAAATCGGTGGCGCTAGAGGGGGGCGGTTGCCGGCCATTCGGGGCATGGTGCCCCACCCATTGGCGCGGCCATCGGGCTGCCCGTTTCGGACCCGGTGTGACAGCTTTATGCCCGGCACCTGTGACACAGCCATGCCCGCTTTGACGCGGTCCGGGGAAACCGATGTGGCGTGTTTCCTCCATTCAACTGAGGTGGCCGATGTCTGATCCCATTCTTCAGGTACGCAATCTGGATAAACAATTCCCCGGCGCGGGCGGCATGCTGGGCAAAGCGGCAAGCCCGGTCCGGGCCGTGGACGATGTCAGTTTTGACGTCATCAGAGGCGAAACATTTGGCATTGTCGGGGAATCCGGCAGTGGGAAAACCACGCTTGGGCGCTGTTTGATGCGCATCCATGATCCGACCAGCGGCAGTGTGATGTTTTCCCCCAAAGGGGCGGATCAGTCCGACATCACCACATTGGATAAGCAAGGTTTGCGTGACGTCTGGAAACGCATGCGCATGATTTTTCAGGATCCCCAATCGTCGCTGAACCCGCGTTTGCGTGTGGTTGATATCGTCGGTCAGGTTCTGCGCAAATCCGAAGGCCTGAGCGGGCAGGCCCTGTCGGCGCGTGTGTCCGGATTGTTGGAACAGGTGGGCCTGCGGCCAGAATTCCTGATGCGCTATCCCAATGCGTTTTCAGGGGGCCAACGGCAGCGGCTGGGCATTGCACGGGCATTGGCAACAAAGCCCGAACTGGTGATTGCTGACGAAGCCGTATCAGCGCTGGACGTGTCCATTCAGGCCCAGACCCTGAACCTGTTGCAGGATTTGCAGGATGAATTCCAGCTAACCTATGTGTTCATCGCGCATGACTTGGCGGTTGTGCAGCATATCTGTGATCGCATAGCGGTGATGTATCTGGGTCAGATTGTTGAATTGTCGACCACTGAGGAATTGTTTGACAATCCCAAACACCCTTATACCCGCGCGCTGCTTTCGGCGGTGCCGATCCCAGATCCCCGCGCCCGCAAAGTCCGCACCAAAGCCCCGGCACTGGCCGATGGATCTGTGTCTAAAAACGGCTGCCGTTTTGCGGCGCGGTGTCCCCATGCCACCGACCTGTGTCGCGCCGAACGACCGCCAAAGATCACGATCAACGGCGCAGATGTGCTTTGCCATTATGCCACGGAATTATCAGCGAAAAATTGACCCGCCATACTCGCCCAAGGAACCTTGTTTATGTCCAGCACCCAGCCACCCAAGACCCAGCTTAACCCGGCACCATTTGTTGGCGCCGAGGCAAACCATCCGGCCAAAATCGCCGAGATAAAGCCCATTCTTGTGCGGGTTGGTTGGCGCAATCAGCTCTTGGTCAAAGTTACGACCGAAGATGGTTTGATTGGCTGGGGCGAAAGCGGGCTGTCGGGACGGGAAGGCGCTGTTTCGGCAACGATCGCGCATTTTTCGAACTTTTTGCTGGGGCAGGATTCGCGCCGGATCGGGCGCATTTGGCAGGAATGTTATCGCAGCCAGTATTTTGAAGGCGGGCGGGTGTTGACCGCCGCAATTTCGGCCATCGATATTGCGCTATATGATCTGCTGGGCAAACGGTTGGGTGTACCGGTGCATCAGCTTTTGGGCGGCGCGCAGCGGGATCGTGTGCCGACCTTTGCCAGCACTATGGCAAAATCAACAGAGGCCATCATCGCCGATGTTAAAACATTGACTGATGCCGGTTGGACCTGTGTTCGGACCTATCCCAGCGGGTTTAATGACAGCGAAGTTTTTGAACCCCGCGCAACCCTTCCCCAGGCGGCGGCCGAATTGATGGCCGTGCGTGAAACCTTTGGGCGCGGGCTTGTGCTTGGGGTTGATATGCATCACCGCTATTCAGTCGCCGAAGCGGCAAGTTTCTGCAACATGATGCCAGCCGGGACGCTTGATTTCATCGAAGAGCCGATCCGCTGTGAAACACCAGAAGCCTATGCAACGCTGCGCACCATGACGGATATTCCTTTCGCAATCGGAGAAGAGTTTTCATCCAAATGGGAGGCCGCGCGTTATCTGGAAGCGGGTCTGACCCAATATATGCGCCTGGACATTTGCAACATTGGCGGGTTCACCGAAGCGTTGAAGGTCGCCGGCTGGTCAGAACGGCACTATGTTGACTTGATGCCCCATAACCCGCTGGGCCCTGTTTGTACGGCCGCGTCGGTGCATTTGTCTGCAGTGGTTCCCAATTTCAGTTGGCTGGAAATCCGACAATCACCTGTTGAACAACTCGGGTTTCATGATCGTGGATTGTTCCCGGTTCAGATGGAAATGGACGGTCCAAATTACCGGGTTCCCGATGCACCCGGCCTGGGTGTTGAGGTCAGCGAAGACCTGATCAGCAGTACCAAAGTTGACGATGTCGAAGCCCCGCATTTGCGGCGGCCAGACGGATCTGTCACCAATTGGTAACCAAAGCGACAGACCTATTTTACGTATCAAACGGAGGATAACATGAAGCATTTGATGAAACTGACGACAGCCAGTGCGCTTGCTTTGGCCGTGGCTGGCCCGGTGATGGCACAGAGCGTGACGCTGGATGTGACCGCCTGGAAAGGCAACGAAGCCGAACCAGCGGGCCTGCCCGAACTGATCGCCGCCTTCCAAGAGCAACATCCCGATATCAAAGTTGAACTCAGCTATATTGGCCGTTTGGACACAGATACCGTTATTCCGCCGCGTTTACAGGGCGGGGATCCGCCGGATGTCATGATGACGGACATGCCGTTGCTTGATGTGTGGGGCAATGCCGGGTTGCTGACGGATCTGGGCACGGACAGTGAATGGTATGGACGGATTCCCGCCGATTTGCAGGGCGCGCTGACATCAGGTGATGCGGCATATATTATGCCACTCGAAGTCATCGGCATGGGCAATTTTGTCAATATGGGCCTGCTGCGCGAAGTGGGACTCCAAGAGCCGCCCACCACCATTGACGAGCTGATTGCCGCATGTGGTGCGCTGTCGGATGCGGGTATCAATCCGATGATCTTTACCGGTGGTTTTTCGGCGCCTTTGTTCCTGATCGCCAACGGGATCGAAGCGTCTGATGTGGAACCAGCTGTGTTGGGGTCTGGCGAGGCCAGCTTTGCTGAGGATGCGGGTTTTAACGCCGGTATGGACCTGATCCGCCAATTGATGGACGCTGAATGTTTTGATCCTGATGCACAGGCTGGCCTTGATCCATGGAGCACAGCCCTGACCGAATTTCAGGGTGGCAACTTTGCGATGATGCCGCAGGGCGCGTGGAACATCACGGCGTTCTCAGATGTCGAAGGGCTGGATTTTGTCTTTGCGCCGATCCCGTCTGGTCAGGATAGCGGTGTTGCACTTGATCTGTTTGGGATTGGGTGGTCAATCGCCTCTGGTAGCGAAAACCAAGAAGCGGCGCGCACCTTTGTGGAATGGTTTGCACAGCCAGAGCAGATTCAGGTGATGATCGACGCTGAATCCGCCTATACGCCGTTTGACGATGGCGCCAGCGGCATGCCTGCGCTTGCTGCGTCATATGATGCGGCGCGCGAAAATGGCGGCATTATCAACTATCCTTTTGCGTTGTTGCAGTGGCCAAAGCCGCTCGAGGGCGAAATCTGGGATAGCTTGACGGGCTTTTTGTTGAACACGGACCGAACAAATGCAGATGTTCTGGAACGTTGGGACGAGGCTGTCGAAGACGCTAATTTCTGATAGTGAGCGCTGAGGCATTCACAGCGTGCCTCAGCGACTGACCTGGGAAAGGTTCTGAGATGTCAAAACGGTCCTTCCTTTTGTTTACCCTGCCTGCACTGATCGTGCTGGGTGTGTTTTTTGTGTATCCGATTGTTTTGACGCTTCAGCTGAGTTTAACCAATTCCACCGGAGTGGGTGAGGCGGATTTCACAGGGTGGCGTAACTATGAACGTATTATCAGCCGGGACCGATACCCTGCTGCGCTATGGGTCACGCTCAAATTCACGTTTATAGTCGTCACATTCCAAACAATCGCCGGGCTGTTTCTGGCTGCGTTGTTGCACCGATTGCCCGCCATTCGCAGTTTCTGCCGGGCGGCTTTGTTCACGCCGGCGATGATGTCTTTTGTTGTTGTGGGATATGTCTGGCAGTTCATCTATTCGCCATTTTCCGGCGGCTTGAACGCGGTTTTGCGCGGGGCCGGAATGGATGGGCTGGCGCGGGGCTGGCTGGGGGATCCTGAAACGGCGCTCTATGCCATTGCCATTGCCCATATCTGGATGTTTGTCGGGTATACGACGGCGATCTTTTTGGCGGGTTACGCAAATATTCCAAATGATATCGAAGAGGCAGGGCGGCTGGACGGGGCATCCTCTTGGCAACGGTTTCGCCATCTGGAAATCCCGCTCTTGGCACCTTCTTTTACGATCAACATCATG
The DNA here is from genome assembly GCF_040932005.1 of Aestuariibius sp. HNIBRBA575. NCBI lineage: Bacteria > Pseudomonadati > Pseudomonadota > Alphaproteobacteria > Rhodobacterales > Paracoccaceae > Aestuariibius > Aestuariibius sp. HNIBRBA575. The sequence continues at coordinate 30,099 of NZ_CP162416.1, read as the reverse complement.
CTTTCAACGATTGGCACGCTGAAAACGTTTGAGCTGCCATTTATCATGACGCGCGGGGGCCCTGATGGTGCAACGCGCACGCTGAGTCTGGAAATCATCAACCAGCTATTTGGCAATTATCGCTTTGGATTTGCATCGTCACTGTCGATCATCATGCTGATCATCGTGGTCGCCGTTGCCGTTGCACAAAACTGGTATCTGCGCAGCCGGGAGAACGTCCAATGACCCCAATGAGACAGATACGTTCGATCCTGATCCATGCCTTTGTGTTGGCGCTTGTTGTCACATTGCTGATGCCGCTTTTGTATATGCTGACCATGTCATTCCGCACAGCAACCGAAATTGCCGCCCAACCGTTGGGATTGCCGGACCGACTGGCATGGGAAAATTATACGCAGGCGTTCACGTCTATGAACTACCTGCGTTCGGTGGCAAATTCGGTGGGGATCACCGTGTCTGTAACCATGCTCACCGCGATGTTGGGATCCATGGCGGCATTTCCGCTGGCCCGCAACAGCAGTCGTGTGGCGCGGGGTTTGATTATGTTGGTGGCGCTCGGGCTTGCGACCCCGAACTTTGTGACCATCACGCCGATCTTTGTGATTTTCCGCGAACTTCAATTGTTGGATACGTATCTGGGGATCATCCTCGCCTTTACGGCCCTGAACCTGCCATTGGCGATTTTCTTTTATGTGGGTTTTATCGCCGCGATCCCCAAAGATCTGATCGAAGCCGCAAAGCTGGATCATTGCAGTGATTGGCAAATTTTCTGGCACGTTATCCGCCCTCTGCTTGGACCTGCCACCGCGACATTGTCCCTGTTTGTCATGCTGATGGTCTGGAACGACTTCACCTATCCTTTGCTGCTGCTGACCGACAAAGACAAATTCACCGTGACAATTTCGGTCTACCGGTTTGTTGGCAATCAGAACATCCAGCCTGACATGTTGTTCCCGGCGGCGGTTCTGGGATCATTGCCTCTGTTGATCCTGTTCGCCATCTTTCAGCGACGTATTGTGGCAGGTGTGACAGCAGGAGCCGTCAAATGATCGATCTAAAGGAACGTGTTATTGTCGTGACGGGCGCTGGTGCGGGTATTGGACTTGGGATCGCCAAGGCGTTGGCGTCGTCTGGGGCGCAGGTTTTTGGATGTGATGTGACCCCCGAAAGCGCGGCGGTCATTACCGCCATTGGGGCAACCCCGATCACCGCAGATGTCAGCGATCCGGCCAGTCTGACCCAAGCTGTCGCTACCGCACGACGTATAGGCGGTCGGCTGGACGGGTTGGTTAACAATGCGGGTCTCACGCTCACGGCCCCGTTTCTAGAGGCAGAGATCGGCATGTGGGATCGGCTGTGGCAGACCAATCAACGATCGGTGTTGGTGGGATGTCAGGCCGCGGCTCGTATCATGGTCCAAGACGGGCGCAAAGGTGTGCTGCTTAATGTGGCATCCGTGCATTCCCATGCCAGCGCCCCGGATTACGAAGGATATGCCGCAACCAAGGGCGCGATCCTTGCAACGACCCGCGCAATGGCCTGGAGCTTGGGCCCGCATGGTATCCGCGTGAATTCACTGTCGCCGGGATTAACGATGACCGAACAAGTTGCCAAAGTCGCAAAAGACAAGGCAACGGCCGATCTGTTCGCCACATGGCATGCAGATGGCGAAACCGCCAGCGTCACCGAAATGGCGCAGGTCGCGACGTTTCTGATGTCGGATGCATCTGCGGCACTGACCGGGACAGACATTGTCGCAGATCACGGAACCCTTGCGCATCTATGTGATTTTGGCGGGTAGGCAGTTAACTCAATGTGACGGGGCAAAATTTTGTACCCTGTGGGTGTCGTCGCGTAATAGGTCTTATGTGAAATAAAATTGTCCCTTTGGCGGATCAGGTCAGGAATGACCCGTCACGTTGAATCGATCTACCCAGCGCGAAAAAATCCCGCCAGAGCGGCGATTTCACCATCCCTGATATCATGCCCGTCTGCATGGATTTCTGTGCTGACGTCGGCGCCATTTCGGGCAAACCAGTCAATCAATTCTGCGCTCAGATACCACGGACAGATTGGATCGCTGCGACCTGCTGTGATCAAAACGGACGTTCCCGCCAATCCCGAAATATCAGCGGGCGTCCATGGGATCAAAGGGTGCAACAGGCCCACACGATCAAACATTTTCGGCTGTGACATGACCAAAGACGCCAAAATATTTGCGCCGTTAGAATAGCCAAAACCGTAAACCGGCGCGTCGGGATAGTCGGCCTTCCATGCCGCGACATAGTCCCCCAATCGCCGTGTGCGCAGGGCGAAATCCGCCATGTCATAGCGCCCTTCGCCGGTGCGGCGGAAAAACCGCGCCGCTCCGTTTTCATTCACGTCACCCCGCGGCGACACCACGCCCGCATCCGGACACAGCATGCGGGCCAGATCGAAAAACTGACGTTCATCCCCGCCCGTCCCATGCAAGGCAAAGATCAAAGCCCCGCCATTTTCCGCCGGGGTGAACTGAGTGATGTAGCTGTCTTTTGACATGTTAATCCTCGATCTTTGGCAATGCGGCCTCGATATGATCCCGATAGGGTTCATAGCGTGTCGGCAGTTTCAGATCGTGGCCCAGCTGAGCCATGTCTTCGTCCCGATCAAACCCGGGTTCATTGGTGGCAATTTCAAACAACACACCGCCGGGGCTGCGAAAATAGATGGCATAGAAATAGTCGCGATCGATCACCGGCGTGACCTGATACCCGGTGTCAATCAGCGCCTTGCGCACGGCGTCCTGCGCGGCGCGATCCTCAACCGCAAAGGCGATGTGATGCACCGAACCGCTGCCTTGGATTGCGACGGACCCCGATTGCACCGCTTCGATATCAATCGTGGCTGCGCCATTGCCGTTTTCGATCTGATAGCGGGTGATGTCACCAGCGCGATCAACGGAGTGATAGCCCATGAATTGCAACAATTCCCCAATCGCAGCCTGTTCGCGAACCCGCAATCTGGCACCGTTAAAGCCCAGAATGCCCACATCTGCATCGATGCCCATCCCCGTCCAGGGATTGCGATTTTCTGGCGTCGCCTCAACCAGCGCGAAACTGTCGCCATCCGGGCCTTCGAATTCCAGCCGCGCCGCCCCAAACAGGGTGCCGCGCCGCAACCCGGTGACGTTTAAATCGGCCAACCGGTTTTCCCAGAACCCCAACCCGCCCTTGGGCACAGCAAATTCCGTCACGCCCACCTCGCCCGTGCCGCGCACGCCTTTTTGCAAGTTGCCGAACGGGAAATAGGTCATGACGCTGCCCGGCGTGCCCGCCCCGTCGCCATAATATAGGTGGTACACTTCGGGCGCGTCGAAATTAACGGTTTTCTTAACGCGGCGCTGCCCCAGAACTTGGGTGAAAAACCGGTTGTTCTGATTGGCATCTGACGCCAGCGACGTGACGTGGTGCAAACCTTTTATGCTGCTGATCATGAGGCTCTCTTTCTCTCGTTCACTCAATATGCCTCGGGACCTACCTGATAAGAGAATGCACATTAATGATAATTGTATTGTATATTTCATTGTCGCAATTGTAATAATAACCATGCAAGATCTAAAACCCATCCGAGTCTTTCTAGAAGTCGCCACCCAGAAAAGCTTTTCTGCGGCGGCCCAAAACCTGCGCATGACACCCGCCAGCGTGACCCGCATCGTAGCGCGGCTAGAGGAAAACCTAGGGCATCAGCTGTTGTTGCGAACAACGCGACAGGTGTCTTTGTCCTCCACCGGCGCCATTATCGCGGCGCGCTATCGCCCTGTGATCGAAGAATTTGATCGCGTCACGCAGGAACTGGACCGGCTGACCAAACCGGATCGCGGCACGTTGTCGATAAACGTGCCCATGTCCTTTGGGATGCGCCTGATGCCAAAATTGATCGAAAGCTATCAACTGGCTTATCCGAATGTGGCGCTCAATCTTAACTTTAATGACTCGCTGATCGATATTCTGGCGGAACAATGCGATCTGGCCCTTCGGGTGTCGCAACCGCCCACCGACAAATCGATGATCTGGCGCAAAATCTGCGAAATCCCGCGCCAATTGGTGGTGTCGCCCAAATTGCTGGTCAATTACGACCTGCCCTCTGATCCCCAAGATCTGAACCAACAGCTTTGCCTGTCCTATACCGACAAAGGCAGCGCCGAGACGTGGCAATTTCGATCCAGTGGCAGCCAGAGAAAAGTAAACGCGGGCACACAAATCGCGTCCAATAATGGGGATTTCCTTTATTCTGCGGTGTGCAATGGGTCTGGGCTGGCGGTGTTGCCAGATTTTATCGTGGCCGACGGCATCCGGTCGGGCGACGTGTTGCGCGCGCTGCCTGACTGGACCTGCCCGCCGTTGGTTTTGGGCCTGTATTACCCCCCCTATAGCGCCCTGCCGCCGCTGGTCAGCAGTTTCACCGACTTTGTCGAAGCCTTTCTAAGGGATCAAAATGGGTTCGACTTTTCGTAACTCGGATCACCTCTTCCATGTAAATTATACCCGAAAGGCCTCTCATGAGCTGGAACCCCACACTTGATCCGCACTGCCCTGAGATCGGCAATCTGAACGCGATTGAAACCATCATCATCCCCCGCAGTCGCGATCTGGGCGGGTTTGAACATCACGGGCGGCAGGATTTGCCATTGCTGGACGGAGAAGGCAAAAGCGTGCGCCTGATCATCGGCAATGCCTGGGGCGAAACAGCGCCCGTGCGCACCTTTTCCGAGATGTTTTACGCGGATGTCCTATTGGAACGCGGCGCCTCTATTCCCCTGCCCGAAAACCACGAAGATCGCGGCGTCTATGTCACCAGCGGGTCGATAAATGTGGCGGGTCAGGACTTTGCCGCCGGTCAAATGATGGTGTTCCGTCCGGGGGACAAAATCGAAGCCGCAAAGGTGGCTTGGGCGGCGGGGGATTGGGCCCATGGTCGGTTCCAGCTGCCCCCCGACGACAACGACGAATTTATCCCCCTACCGGAGGCCTAATATGGCGATGATCCACGAACGCATGAACCGCGGGCGCACACAAATGGGGTGGCTGGACAGTTTCCACACCTTTTCATTTGGCGGATTTATGGACCCGACCAGAATGGGGTTTCGCAATCTGCGTGTGATCAACGAAGACCGGGTTGTGCCCGGCGCTGGATTTAGCGCGCATCGCCACGAACATATGGATATCCTCACCTATGTTTTGTCCGGCGCGCTCAGTCATCAGGATTCGCTTGGCAACAGCGCCACCATCCAAGCCGGAGAGTTTCAGCTGATGTCGGCAGGCAATGGTGTGACCCATTCCGAACATAACGCGTCCCAAACAGAGCCGGTGCATTTCCTGCAGATCTGGCTGATCCCAGAGCGACAGATCGACCACCCAACCTATGATAGCATCCTAATTTCGAACCAAGATGTCGACAATCGGTTTGGGCTGGTCGCGGGGCCAGACACCACAACAAATGGCCTGTCGCTGTTGTCAAACACGCGGGTCTATCTGGCACGCCTGCGGGATGGGCAGGTCCTGTCGCATGAATTCGATCCTGCCCATGCGGGTTTTTTGCACGTGGTCAGCGGCCATATCGACATCAATGGCGAAGGTTTGGCCACCGGGGATGCATTGGAATTTGAACACCGCGATGGCTGTACTATCACCGCACATAGCGAGGCTGAGCTGCTGTTGTTTGATTTGTCATAAGGGGGAAACCAATGACTTTACCCGGACTAAAAGGCGTCGAACATGTTGGGATCACCGTCCCGAACCTCGACGACGCGATGACATTTTTCAAACAGGTTCTGGGCGCAGAAATCCTCTATGAGATCGGCCCATTTGAGGCCGAGGACAACTGGATGACCGATAACCTCGGCGTTGATGCGCGTGCGCGGGTGCCGAGGCTTTGCATGATCCGTGTTGGCAATGGTCCGACCCTCGAAGTGTTTGAATATGAGGCGCAGAACCAGCAGCAACATCCCCCGCGCAACAGCGATATCGGGGGCCATCATCTGGCTCTTTATGTTGATGACATGGATCTGGCCGTCGCGGATCTTCAGGCGCGTGGTTTAGCCGTCTTGGGCCAGCCCAAAACAGTCACCGACGGACCCTCTGCCGGTCTAAGCTGGGTTTATTTTCTCGCACCGTGGGGGCTTCAACTTGAATTGGTAAGCTACCCCACCGGAATTGCGGCATATAAAACAACGGCCTACAGGGGTTATGCACGTGGACAATAATGTCATTGAAACGGTTGCTTTTCCGATCAAAACCTATTCAAACCACCTGTTGCAACAATGTGCCGCCCCATGAAAAAACCCGCGAAATCCGGCAAAGGTTCCCCTGTCACATCCATTATGAACCTCGGCCCCGCAACTGAAAAACTGTTTGCAAAACATGGCTTTCACACGGCCCAAGACATCATCGACATCGGGGCCGATCAGGCCTATGCCCAGATGACGCGGTCGGGACTAAAGCCAAATTTCATTGGCTATTACGGCTTGGTGCTTGGGTTACAAGGTCGACCATGGACCGATTGTTTTCCCGCCGAAAAGGCAGAGCTAAGGCGCAAATTTGATCTGTTAAAAGCCCAAAATCACGACGCAGATCGCGATGAATTGGAAACGATTTTGTCGGATATCGGCGTTGTTGGCCCCCCAAAACGATAGGTAAAACCGGGCCTGTATTTTTGCGGCGCGACGACCTATGTGATTTTGCAAATTTCCACTGTGCCACCACTGCATCTATAGCGGATGGTGGAAACAAAAATTACAAATTGACGACTGAGTTTGATCGATCGCAGCTTAGCGACGGGGGATCCCGGTCTGTTCGGCCAATGGCGCGTCGCGCTGTGTCACGCCATCCAGCATGACAAACATCATAACACATGGTTCATCACCCCGATTGGCCCAAGCATGGTTGGTCCCACGCTGAATGACGACATCACCGGGTCTTAATACACGATCCCCAGTTTCATCATCCAGCAGCATTGTAATTTCGCCCGACAAAACAACCGCATAGTCCAAACTGTCCGTGCGATGCATAAACGGATGCCGGGCATTTTCCGGCATTTCAGCCCCGGCCCCATCGCATACTTTTCCCCTAAATCAATGATATCATTCTGACTTTCTGGTAAAAATTCGACACAGCGGAACACGCTTCCTTGGGGTGGAGGCGGCAGGGTGATTTCGCCCAGACAGGTTTCGGTTGGCCCGTCATATTCCGCAGGCCCCCCGTCGCTCATCCAGAAATTGGTTAACCTAACACCCGGCCGATTGGGGCGTTCCAACACATGCGTTGCGATCTGATCTGACTCGACGATAGCGGTTCCATTTGCATCATGACCTGTTACGATTCGACGAAATTCTCTCATCCAAGGGGATCCTGTTCATTGCGTTACACCAGCGACAAACGACACATTGCGGTGCCTGATGGTAAAATTGACCATTTCATTCTCACAAATGCGCAAATGGCCCATCCAATGATAGATTAGTTACAAAAAAATACAAATTCATTTGACACTTTACAAATCATCCGCCCATAACAAAGACGCTAAATCCCCCGAAACGACGGGCGGTAGTAGTTTTGGGAGGAACACATGACTATCTACACATCACTAAAAAGCATCGCCATCGGTGCCGTCTCGGCCACGGCCCTGTTGGCGTCGGTTGTATCCGCCGACACAGTCACCCTGCGCGGCGCCAGCATGTTTGATGAAAACCACGCATTCACAAAAACCATGATAGAATTCGCCGATCTGGTTGCCGAAAACTATGACGGTGACGTGGAATTTGACCTGCGGCTGAACGGTGAACTGGGCGTCGAAAGCGACTATGTCACGTTCCTGCAACAAAGTGTTGCCATCGATTACACCATCATGGCCCCGTCCAATATGGCGACGTTTGCCCCGTCAATCCCGCTCATGGATATGCCGTTTTTGTTCCGCGATCTGGACCATTGGGACGCGGCCCTGTCCAGCGGCGTCATGGCGCCGCTAGAGGCGGAACTGCTTGAAAAAGCGGACATTATGATCATCGGCTATACCGGTGGCGGCGTGCGCAATCTGGCCTCGGCTGCGCCTATTGCAAACCTTGATGAGCTGACCGGACATAAAATGCGGGTCATGGGCGCCCCTATTCAGGCGCAGATTTTTTCCGCCATTCAGGCCGCCCCATCTGCGATTGCCTATAACGAGGTTTACAACGCCATTCAGACCGGCGTGATTGCCGGTTTTGAAAACGAAGCGGCGTCGATCCAGAACCTGAAATTCTACGAAGTGGCCCCCCACATCACCCTGACCCGGCACACGATCACCGTGCGCCCCATCGTGATGAGCGGCAAATCATTCCGCAATCTGCCAGAGGATCTGCAAGCGGCCGTTTTGACCGCCGGTGCAGAGGCGGGTGCCTTTGGTCGCAATCTGGAAAGCACAGAAGACGGGATCAAATTGCAGGAAATGATCGATGCGGGTCAGGTTTTTGTACAGGAATTTGAGGGTCGCGATGCCTTGCTTGAAATGGTGATCCCGGTTCAGGACGCCTATGCAGAGGAACTGGGCGCAACAGAGTTGTTAAACGCAATTCGCACGCAGTAACGATCGCAGACACATTTTGCCACCGGCGTCATTTTGGCGTCGGTGGATTACTTTCCCAAAGGGGTTTCAGCTATGATCGGGCGTTTTCTGAACACCTTTTGCAATGGGCTTAGGGTGCTGCTGGGACTGCTGGTCGCTGCGCTGGCCATCCCCGTCGCCATGCAGGTCATTGCGCGCTATACCGGCCTGATCCCCGTTTACCTCTGGACCGAAGAATTGGCGACATTCCTGTTTGTCTGGGTTGTCATGATCGGTGCGATGGTCGCGATCTGGGACGGCACGCATTTTGACGTACGCGTCATTCCCGATGCCCGCCATCCGTTGCTAAAGCTGATCCAAGACGGGCTGGTGTTGATCCTGATCTTTGGGTTTGCGTGCATTTTTGCGTGGTACGGGGTCGAATATGCCAAATTTGGCTATATCCAAAACTCGGTCATGATGCGGGCCAATATGCTGATCACCTATATCTCGGTGCCCATTTCCGGCGTGGTCTGGATGATGTTCACCCTCTACCGTCTCTCCGAAGCCTTTGCGCATTATCGCGCTGAAACGAAAGCACTTTCATGATTGTCTCAACGGGCTTGGCCTGCGCGATTCTGGTGGGCGGGTTCATCCTGTTGGTGCTGATACGGGTGCCGGTTGCCTTTGCGCTTGGGATTGCGACGATCCCGATTGTTGTGCTGGAATTGCGCCTGACCCCGTTCATCGTGCTGGATCGGATGTTTCAATCCTATAATTCGTTCATCCTGCTGGCGGTGCCGTTTTTCCTGCTGGCCGCCAACCTGATGAATTCGGGCAAAATCACCGACAAACTGATCGATCTGGCCCGCGTGTTAACCGGTTGGATGCCGGGCGGATTGGGCCATGTGAATGTGGCCGTGTCGATGTTGTTTGCCGGGATTTCCGGGTCATCAACGGCGGATGCGGCGGGATGCGGCAAAATCCTGATCCCCGCCATGGTCAAAGAAGGCTATGACACAAGGTTCGCCATTGCGATCACCGCCTGTTCATCGGTGATGGGCGTGATCATCCCCCCCAGCATCCTGATGATCGTCTGGGGCGGGGTCATGCAAACCTCTGTCGGGGCGCTGTTTCTGGCCGGGGCAACGCCGGGGCTGATGATCGGCATGGCGTTGATGGGCACCGTTTATGTCTATTCGAAAATCTATGATTATCCGATCATCGGCACGCCGACGATGTGCGATATCTGGACCGCCTTCAAAGGGTCGTTTCTGGCGTTGCTGACCCCGATCTTTGTCGTGGGTGGCATTGTCGGAGGCATCGTTACCCCCACCGAAAGCGCGATCATCGCCGCTGCCTATTCGCTGATTTTGGGCATGTTTGTCTATCGCACCGTGTCCGTGCGCGATCTGGGAACGATCTTTTATGACACGGGCCGGTTTGCGTCGATTTCGTTGTTTGCCATTGGCTCTGCCTCGGCCTTTGGCTGGTTGCTGGCGTTTTACAACGTGCCGCGCCTGATCGTTGACGTCATGACCAGCCTTGAATTTGGCCCCTTTGGCACCTCCCTCATTATTGCTGGATTGTTTCTGTTCTTTGGCCTGTTCATCGACGCGATCCCGACCATCATCATTCTGGGCACAGTCCTGTTGCCGGTCGCCACGGCCGCCGAAATCCACCCGATTGTCTTTGCGATCATCGGCATTGTGTCGCTGGCCTTTGGTCTGGTCACGCCGCCCTATGGGTTGTGTTTGTTAATCTCAGCCTCGATCGGCGGGATGAATGTGGTGCAGGTCATGCGCGACGTGGCGATCATTTTGTTGCCTATGTTGGTGATTTTGATACTCATTATCCTGATGCCAAATATTGCGCTGTGGCTGCCCAAACTGATGATGCCCGCAACCTTCAACTGACCGAGTGACCCTCTTATGCTAGAAACTTGGCGCTGGTTCGGCCCAAATGATCCCATCACGCTGGCTCAGGTTAAACAAACCGGCGCCCGTGGGGTTGTGACCGCCCTGCATGACAAACAAGCCGGCGAAATCTGGCCGCTTTGCGATATCGTCGCATTGCGGGATCAGATCGCAGAGGCCGGGCTGCGTTGGGATGTCTGCGAAAGCATCTGGATGCCCGACGACATCAAATTACATGGCGCGCAGGCCCATAAACACCTGTCCGTCTGGAAGGATAGCCTGGCCAATCTGGGCCGCGCTGGCGTCAAAACCGTGTGTTATAATTTCATGCCGGTGCTGGATTGGACCCGCACGGATTTGGCCTATTCCATCCCCGGCACAGGCAAAGCGCTGCGGTTCGATTGCATCGATTTCGCCCTTTATGATGTGTTTGTGCTGGCCCGGCCCAATGCGGCCGATGATTATTCCGATGATGTATTATCCCAAGCGCAGTTTCGCCATTCCGCCCTATCGCCCGCGCAGATCGACCAGCTGGAACGCAACATTATCGCAGGGCTGCCCGGCGGTGCCGCTGGGTTTTCACGCAGCACAATCGCCAGCCGCATTGCGCAATTTGACGATCTGACAAACGCCGATATGCGCGCAAATTTTGCGGGCTTTTTAGCGGAAATCGTCCCTGTTGCAGCCGAATTTGACATCAAACTGGCCATTCACCCGGATGACCCGCCCTTTTCGCTCTTTGGTTTGCCGCGCATCGTGTCCACCGCGGATGACCTGCAATACATCCTTGATTGCGTGGATCATCCGTCCAATGGGCTGACCTTTTGCACCGGTTCCCTTGGGGCGCGCGCCGATAATGACCTGATCGCCATGGCGCAACATTTTGGGGATCGCATTCATTTTGCCCATCTGCGCAACGTTCAGATTGAACCTGACGGCTCGTTTCACGAAGCGCAGCATCTGGCCGGCTCCACCGATATGATCGCGATTTTACAGACGCTTAGGCAATTGCGCGATGATCTGCCCATGCGGCCCGATCATGGTCATTTGCTGGATTACGAAACCGCCAACGCCCCGGCCCCCGGATATTCCTATCTGGGACGCCTCAAGGGCCTGTCGGAATTACGTGGGGCCATTGCCACCCTGCAAAAGAACGAAATATAACAAATTTCCAAATCTGTTTACAAATTATTGACAAATTAAAGCCGACCGCATATCACTGATTCAACGGCCAAGCGGCCCGTCCAGCAACCGGACGCCAAAAGGAACCAGAATGATGTCACACCTGAACCCGCAAACCTTGGAAAAGCTCAAAAATGTCAGCACAGCGACCCTGACAACTGCGCTGTTCAAACGTGGCTTTCGCAACATCTATATCCAAGGCCCCCAGCGCCTGAACCCCGGCCCCAACATGGTTGGTCTGGCCTATACCCTGCGCTACATCCCCGCCCGAGAGGACCTAGACGGGCTGGATTCCTTTGCGGATCGTGGAAACCCACAGCGCAAAGGCGTCGAAGAATGCCCCGAAGGCGCTGTTTTTGTTATCGATTCTCGCCAAGACGCCACCGCTGCCTCTGCTGGTTGTATTCTGGCGACCCGGCTTCAAACCTTGGGCTGTCATGGCATCGTGACCGATGGCGGGTTCCGCGATACCCCCGAAATTTCGGCGCTGGACATGCCCGCCTATCACACGCGCCCCAGTGCCCCGACCAATCTGACCAAACACCATGCCGTGGCCGTCAACGATGCGATTGCCTGCGGGGGCGTGTCTGTTTTTCCCGGCGATGTGATTGTCGGCGATAACGAAGGTGTTGTATGTATCCCCAACCATATGGCTGACGAAGTCGCCGAAGACGCGATTGAAATGACAGTATTTGAAGACTTTGTTATGGAAATGGTACAAAAAGGGGCATCCACTTTCGGTCTGTACCCACCGACCGACCCATCAACAAAGGACAAGTTCAGCGCGTGGCGACAGACAAAGGGAAGATGAAGACAAAATCAAACGACACTTCGGACCGCGTTCCACGCGACCGGACCCTATCAGATCGGGTCTATGAAACCGTTTTGTCGATGATTGTCGAAGGTGAAATCGCCGTCGGGGCCAAGCTGCCGACGGAACATGCCCTCAGTGAACAGCTGAATGTGTCGCGCCCGATTTTGCGTCAGGCGTTGAAACAATTGCGCGAAGATGGCGTTGTGGTGTCCCGTCAGGGATCCGGTTCCTTTGTGCAGCGCCGCCCGGATGAAGCGATCCTGAACTTTGCCCCGGTTGGGTCTATCGCGGACATTCAGCGTACATTCGAATTTCGCGCCGCCGTCGAGGGCGAAGCCGCCTATATCGCCGCGCAACGTCGCACCGATGCGGATCTGCTCAGGCTCAAAGACGCGCTGACCGAACTGGACCGCTGTGTTTCTGAGGGCGCGTTGGGTGTTGACGCCGATGAGGCATTCCATGTGGTGATCTGCGCGGCGTCCGATAACAAATATTTCCTCGCCGCGCGCACATCGATGAAATCCAACATTCTGACCGGCATGAATTTGACCCGTAATCTGTCCCTGACCAAGCCGCAGGAACGATTAGAACTGGTCCAAAAAGAGCATTACGAAATTTACGACGCCATTGTTGCGCAGGATTCAGACGCGGCCCGCACCGCCATGCGCAACCACGTGGAAAATGCCCGAAATCGTGTGTTTGAAGGGTCCGTGTTTTAACGGATTCTCGCGGATCTAGCTCAGCGGCCAACCATGGGCCTGCATAAAATCGTCCCGCCGCGGCGCAAAGGCATCAAACAGCACGCCCTCTTGTAGACAAATACAGGAATGAACCGCGTTGGATGGGATCAAAAGCCCGTCCCCGGGTTTCAACACTTTGGTTTCGCCCGACAGGGTGAATTCAAACAGTCCCGACGCCACATAGGTTGTCTGGGTGTGGACATGGTGATGCGGCGCGCCGATACCGCCGGTTTCAAATCGAAACTCGACCATCATCAACGCTTTGTTTTCACACAACAAACGCCGCTTTGCCCCCGGCCCAGAAATCATCCACTCTGACGCATTATCTGAATTCACTTTCATCCGGGTCGTCCTTTCACGCAATATTTCGCAATATTGAACGGGGTCATATTTGTAAAAACTTGTATTTTTAAATCGGTGAAACGTCAATGTAAGTTTACGACTTTTACCAACCCAATCCGAATCAAACCGACATCTGCGGGCTTTATCCAGATTTCTGACCACGCATTTTACGGGCGCGAGGATGCAATATTTTACAATTTCACCAAAACATCAATGTTGTAATTAATTTGTAAATATTTGGATTGTCAAATTTGCACAACTAAGATACTAGTTTCTGCATGTCAGCTCAGGGAGGGGATGATATGCCATCAGATCACGCACATCCGCGCCCTGAATTTGCGCGGGATGTTTCGCTAAGTGACTTGCTAAGGGGTATCACCCTAAATGGTGATATTTCTGTGGCAAATCAGGTATATAACCACCTGCGAAACCTGATCGTGACCCTCAAAATCTATCCCGGTCAGCTGATTTCAGAAAAAGAAGTCGCCCAGATTTTCAGCGCCAGCAAAACCCCGGTCCGCGAAGCGATCATTCGGCTCGAAGAAGTTGAACTTGTAAATATTGTTCCCAAAAGTGGCACCTATGTCGCCCCTTTAAATGTAAATCGCTACGCCGCGGCCTGTTTTACCCGCCTGCACCTTGAAATTGGCGGGGTGCGCGCCGCCGCTAAGCATAAAAACCGACGTGATTTCAGGGACATCTTTGCCGATATCATGGCCCAGCAAGAGCGGTGCGTCGCCCAAAAGAACCACGAAGGGTTCTTTCATCTGGATGAGCTGCTGCACAAAACCATTTTTGAGGTCGCCGGCGTGCCGCATGTCTGGGACGTCATTCATCGCACGCAGGCCGATGTGCATCGCGTGCGCCATCTACGGCGTATCCACAACAAACGGAACGAAGCCAAAGTCATCGCGGATCGCCCCGACCTGCTGGCTTTTATCGAAACACTTAACACGACGCGGTCACGCCAAAAGCGGGGGAAATCCCCCAATGGCGGCGTGCATCAGGGGATGGAGGAAACATGTCAGGCGTAGTTCTTGAGCAAATTGTCAAACGCTACGGGGCGGTCGAAGTGGTCCACGGGATCGACTTGGAAATCGCGCCTCAGGAATTTGTCGTGTTGGTTGGCCCGTCTGGCTGTGGCAAATCCACGACGTTGCGGATGATCGCCGGGCTAGAAGAAATTTCCGACGGGGTGCTCAAAATCGCCGATCGTGTGGTCAATCGAGTTGCGCCCAAAGACCGCGATGTGGCGATGGTGTTTCAGAACTACGCCCTATACCCGCACCTGAATGTGGCCGACAATATCGCGTTTGGCCTGCGCATTCGTAAGGTCAAGAAAGACCAGATCGTCCAGTCCGTTTCCGAGGTCGCCGATATTCTGGGGCTGAGCGAATATCTGGATCGCCGCCCCGCGGATTTGTCCGGCGGTCAGCGCCAACGGGTTGCCATGGGCCGCGCGATTGTGCGCCATCCCGAAGTGTTCCTGTTTGACGAACCCTTGTCCAATCTGGACGCCAAGCTGCGCACCCAAATGCGCGCCGAGATTAAACGCCTGCATAATCGTCTGGGCGTGACCAGCATTTATGTGACCCATGATCAGGTCGAAGCCATGACCTTGGCCGACCGCATTGTGGTGATGAGCGACGGCAAAATCGAACAGATCGGCACGCCGATGGACCTGTTCAACAACCCGGTGAACACCTTTGTTGCGGGGTTTATCGGATCGCCCCCGATGAACCAGATCGACGCCGTTGTTGGGTCTAATGATGCCGGACCCGTCGCCAAAATCGGGGATGTGGATGTGCAATTGCCCGCTTTGGACGCGTTGAAAAACGCCACCGGTCGCAAGATCGTTGTCGGCATGCGCCCCGAACATGTATCGATCACCCCGATCGCGGGCGGGTCACAATTGCCGGTCGAACTGGACCTGATCGAAACCCTGGGTTCTGAGGCGTTGCTGCACACCCATGTGGCCAACAAACCCTTTGTCATCAAAGCCGACACAAACGGCGAAGTCATGCGACTAAGCGATGTCACATCCCTGTCCATCGCCCCCGAACAGATCAAAGTTTTCGACGGGGAATCCGGCATGGCGTTTGGCCATCCAGGCACGATTTAGGGCGGGTTAGAGATGGAAAATCACAATTCCAGGCTGCATCACTTTGCCGATCATATGCGCGCCAATTGGCAGCTTTATATCCTGCTGGCGCCCACGATCATCTGGCTGCTCGTGTTCCTTTATAAACCCATGTATGGCCTGCAAATCGCGTTCAAAGATTACAGCATCTTTCGCGGCATTCAGGGATCGCCTTGGGTTGGGCTGGACCATTTTCATGCGCTGTTTGCCAATGATCAGTTCATCCGCGCCCTGAAAAACACCGTCACATTATCCGCCCTCAGCCTGTGTATCGGGTTCCCTGTGCCGATCTTTCTGGCGTTGATGTTCAACGAAATCCTGAACCAGTTTTTCAAACGCACCGCCCAGACGATCACCTATCTGCCGCACTTTATTTCGTCGGTGATTATCGCCGGGATCGTGATCACCGCCTTTTCCCCCTCTGCGGGGATCGTGAACACGGTGATTGGCTGGTTTGGAGTCGATTCCGTCTATTTCCTGACCAAGCCGGAATGGTTCCGTCCCATCTATATCGGGTCCACCATTTGGCAAGAGGCCGGGTTTTCCTCCATCGTGTTTCTGGCCGCCATCGCCGGGGTCAATCCATCCCTCTACGAAAGTGCGGTCATCGACGGGGCGTCCCGTTGGCAGATGGTCTGGAAAATCACCCTGCCGTCGATCCTGCCCACGATCATCTTCATGCTGATCATCCGCATCGGCAATCTGCTGGAGGTCGGGTTTGAAATGATCATCCTGCTGTATCAGCCCGCGACCTATCAAACGGCGGATGTGGTCAACACCTTTATCTATCGTCAGGGCCTGCAAGCCGGACAATACGATCTGGCAGGCGCAGCCGGTCTGTTCAACGCCGTGGTGGCCTTTGTGCTGGTGATGACCGCCAACACAATTTCCCGCCGCGTTTCCAAAACTTCGCTTTGGTAAGGGGCTGATCATGCAGAATATGAACCTCTATTCGCGCGGCGACAAATTGTTTGCCTATATCAACATGTTCCTGATCGGGCTGTTCACGCTGTCGACGTTGTACCCGTTCCTTTATATCGCGTCGATTTCGCTCAGTTCGGGGGGGCAGGCGGCGGCGGGCAATGTGGTGCTGGGGCCTATCGAAACCACATTCGAAGCCTATAAATGGGTGCTCAGTTCGTCAGAATTCTGGATCAGCTACAAAAACACGTTCATCTATACGATCGGCGGCGTGATCATGAGCCTGATCATCATCATCCCCGGATCCTACGCCCTGTCGCGCCCCCAGCTAAAGGGCCGCCGGTTCTGGAATCTGATGGTCGCGTTCACCATGTGGTTCCACGCTGGCATGATCCCGTTTTTCCTGAACATGCGCGATTTGGGCCTGCTGGACAGCTATTTTGGCATCATCATCGGCTTTGCGGTCAACGGGTTTAACATCATCCTTTTGCGCAACTTTTTCGAAGGCATCCCCGCCAGTTTCGAAGAGGCCGCCCGCATGGATGGCGCCAATGATTTCCAAGTGTTGTGGAAGGTCTATGTGCCCCTGTCCAAACCCGCCATCGCCACGGTGACGCTGTTTTGTATCGTGTCGCGCTGGAACGGATTTTTCTGGGCGATGGTGCTGTTGAACGACCAAGACAAACTGCCATTGCAGGTCTATCTGCGCCGCGTGATCGTCGAATTGACAGCCGATGATCAGTTTTCAGCCACCGCCATGAACGCCGCCTATTCCGTCGAAACGGTCACGGCCGCGATCATCGTCTGTTCGATCATCCCGGTGCTGATCGTCTACCCGTTCATCCAGAAATACTTCAACCGCGGCATCCTTGTTGGCGGTGTCAAAGAATGACCAAACGCATGAACCTTAGGGAGGATAATATGCGAAATTCGACGTTTTGGGCGGTGGCCCTTGCCACCACTGTTCTGACCACACCCGCCAGCGTGATGGCCGATGGGCATTTGCAAGTTGTGGACGAACCGCTTGAATTATCGATCCATTTGCACGACCGCCGTTTTACCTATGTGGATGATTGGCCCGTCGAACAAGAAGCCGCGCGCATGACCGGCGTGTCCCTGCGCAACGCCACCGCAGGCAACACCACCGACAGCGAAGAAGCGTTCAACCTGATGTTGGCCTCAGGCGACATTCCCGACATCGTGGGCGGTGCCCGGTTCAAAGACAATGCCAACCGCTATGGCCCCGAAGGCGCGTTCATTCCGCTTCAGGATCTGATCGCTGAATATGCGCCAAACATTCAGGCGCAAATGGATGCGCGCCCTGAAATCTTTGCCTCGGCCCTCGCGGCGGATGGCAACATGTATTTTGTGCCCTATCTGACAGATGGCAAATATGGCCGCGCCTATTTCATCCGCGAAGACTGGCTGGAAACGCTGGGTCTGGACCATCCCCAAAACGTCGAAGAGCTGCACGCGGTTCTGACTGCATTCCGCAATGGAGATCCAAACGGCAACGGCGAAATGGACGAAGTGCCCGCGTTTTTCCGCAATTGGGAAGAAATCCTGCGTCTGGTCACGTTCTGGGATGGTCGCAGCTCTGGGTCGGACACCTATCACGATTTCCACATTGCGGACGGCGAAGTGCGCCACGGCTATGTCGGTGACGGCTACCGCGACGGCATCAAACATATCGCGCAATGGTACGCAGAGGGTCTGATCGATCCAGAAGTGTTCACACGTGGATCATCTGCGCGCGATTATCTGCTGTCCAACGATCTGGGCGGGTTCACCCATGACTGGTTTGCCTCTACCGCAGGCTACAACGATTCCGTTGCCGAAGCTGTGCCCGGCTTTTCATTCCAAGCCTTCCCACCGCCTGAATCCATCAGCGGCGTGCGCATGGAAGAACACCGTCGCATCCCGATCAAACCCGAAGGCTGGGCGATCAGCTATACCAATGAAAACCCTGTCGAAACCATCAAATACATGGATTTCTGGTGGTCCGAAGAAGGCCGCCGTTTGGCCAATTTCGGCATCGAAGGGGAACAATACACGCTGGTTGACGGCGCCCCCGTCTTTACCGAAGAATTCCTAGCCCAAGATGGCGCTGTGAACGCCAAGCTGAACAATATCGGCGCGCAGGTGCGGCGTGGGTTCTGGCAGGATTACAATTATGAAATCCAGTGGAGCAACGAACACGCGCTGCGCGGCATCGCCCTATATGACCAAGGCGATTACCTGATTGATCAGTTCCTGGGCGTGGCCTTCAACGAAGCCGAACAAGACGTCTATGACGATCACTGGATCAGCATCCGCACCTATATGCTGGAACGTCAGCAAGCGTGGATTTTGGGCACCGGTAACGTCGAGGACGAATGGGACGATTATCTGGCGCAGCTGGATCGCCTCGGCATGACCGAAGTGCTGGCCGCGATGCAATCCGCCTATGACCGTCAATACGGCGAATAGGCGACTGCCGGGCTGCCCTGCTCTCCAGTTTGCGGGGCGGCCCATCTTTTTCTTTATTCAAGGACCACAATTCGATGGCGACGACGACTTCTACATTGGCCTATCTGGACGAACCCCGCGCCGGGCGGCTGAACATTCAATACGCACCAGATGGCGGTTCTGTGGTGGAAAACCCGCCCCGTTTCATGTGGTTGCCCGTGGTCGAAGACGAAGCCAGCTATGTTTTGCGGGTCTCACCCGATCCAGAATATCCCGCCGCCAAAACGCAGGTGTTTTCTGACATTCCGCTGAATTTCCACACGCCTGATGCGGCGTTTGAACCGGGTCAATATCACTGGTCCTATGCGGTTTGGGATGCGCAATCCGGCGCGCCAAAAACCGACTGGTCCACATCGCGCAGCTTTGATGTGGCCGCCGATCTGCCCGTGATCCCCTTGCCCGACCGCCAAGCCCGCTATGCAGATGCGGACGGCGCACATCCCCGTCTTTGGCTGGGGCCTAAGGGGTTGAAAAAATTCAAATCCGCCGTGGCCAAAGATGCCGATCATTGCACATGGTCCACGTTTTACGAAAAATCCGTGCTGCCATGGATGGACCGCCCCGTGATGGGCGAACCTGCGGGCTATCCCGATCACAAACGGGTCGCGTCGATCTGGCGTCAAACCTACATTGATTGTCAGGAACTGATCTATGCGATCCGTCATCTGGCAATCGGCGGACATGTCACCGACAATCCCGACATGGTGGCCCGCGCCAAGGAATGGCTGCTCGAAGTGGCCAGCTGGGACCCCGCCGGCACCACGTCACGCGGCTATACCGACGAATGGGCGTTTCGCGTCACCGATGCGCTGGCTTGGGGCTATGATTGGCTGTATCATGATCTGACACAGGACGAACGCGACATGGTGCGCGCATCCCTGCTGATCCGCACCCGCGAGATTGCCGATCACATCATCAAACACGCCAATATCCACCTGTTCCCCTATGACAGCCATGCTGTGCGGGCGGTTTATGCGGTGCTGATCCCCGCCAGCATCGCCCTGCTGAACGAAGAACCAGAAGCCCGCGACTGGCTGGATTATTCCATCGAATTTCTGTTCACCGTCTATTCGCCCTGGGGTGACACGGATGGCGGCTGGGCCGAGGGGCCGCATTACTGGATGACCGGCATGGCCTACCTGACCGAAGCCGCGAACCTGCTGAAATTGTACACCGGGCTGAACCTGTATGACCGGCCCTTTTTCCAGAAAACCGGCGACATGCCGCTTTATACCAAAGCGCCCGATACACGCCGTGCCACCTTTGGCGATGACAGCACCATGGGCGATCTGCCCTGCCTGAAAATCGGCTATAACCTGCGTCAATTTGCGGGTGTGACCGGCAATGGCGCCTATCAATGGTATTACGACGAAATCAAACGCAACGATCCCGGCACCGAAATGGCGTTTTACAATTACGGCTGGTGGGACCTGAATTTTGACGAAATGCTGTATCGCACCGATTGGCCGGTGATTGACGCAGTTGCCCCGTCTGACATCGACAAATTGCGGTTTTTCAAAGGGATCGGATGGGCTGCGATCCAGCTTCGTCTGGATGATCCCGACCAGCATATTCAATTCGTGATGAAGGCGTCCCCCTTTGGGGCGATCAGCCACAGCCACGGAGATCAAAACGCGTTTTGCCTGTCCGCCTATGGCGAAGATCTGGCCGTGCAATCGGGTTATTACGTGTCGTTCAACAGCTCGATGCATCAGGATTGGCGCAAACAGACCAAATCAAAAAACGCGATCCTGATCAATGGGCAGGGCCAATATGCGGGCCGCGACAAAGCCATGCAAATGCAATCGGTCGGCACGATCAAAGCCGCCCAGCAACACGACGATCACATCTATATCAAAGGCGACGCCACCCCGGCCTACAAACTGGTATCCCCAGAAGTCACGTCCGTGGAACGCGAAGTCTATTTTGTCCGCGACAGCTATTTCATCATCGTGGACAGCATCGATGCCAGCCAAGACATCGACATCGAATGGCGGCTGCACGCCAATCACGGCTTTGAGCTGGGCGAAAATTCGTTCCGCATGACCGGCGAAAAGGCCGGGTTTTACGGTCAGGTCATCTGGTCGGAATCCGGCACGCCCCAGATCAGCCAGACCAAAGGCTATCCCGGTGTCGACATGGCCGAAATCAAAGACCAGCCCATCGGGTCCTTCCTCAGCGTGACCTATCCAAAATCGCGCCGCCACCGCATCGCAACCCTGCTGGTCCCCTATCCCAAAAACGCCCCAAAACGGATTTTCCACTTCATGGATGATCAGGGCTACGACTGTGATCTGTATTTCACCGATGCCGATGAAAACGCGTTCAAAGTGGTCATGAAAAAACTGGCCAGCACCGCAATTTAACCTGAATAACCGCCCGATTTTGTGAACGGGCGAACCTAATTCAAACTGGAGAAGACAATGAAACTTAAAGGTAAAACAGCGATTGTGACGGGCGGCGGTCGTGACATTGGTCGCGCATGTGTGATGGAACTGGCAGCCCAAGGTGCCAATGTTGCCATCAATTATCACGCCAGCTCCGAAGGTGCTGAATCTGCGGTGGCAGACATCAAAGCGGCGGGCGGCAATGCCTTTGCGATGCAGGGTGATCTAACCAAAGAGGCCGACATCAAAGCATTGGTTGCCAAAACCGTCGCTGACTTTGGCCAGATCGACACGCTGATCCACGTCACCGGCGGCATTCTGGCGCGCGTGAAAATGGAAGACATGACATTGGATCACTGGAACGCAGTGATGGATGTGAACCTGACCTCATTTGTGCTGGCCGTGCGCGAATGCCTGCCCCACATGACCGACGGATCGTCGATTGTGTCCATGGCATCTCAGGCGGGCCGTGACGGGGGGGGGCCCGGTGCCACGGCCTATGGCGCCTCAAAGGGTGCGATGATCACATTGACCCGCGGCCTGGCCAAAGAGCTGGGCCCAAAAATCCGCGTCAATTCCCTGTGCCCCGGCATGATCGACACGGATTTCCACAACATCTTTACCAAAGACGAAGTGCGCACCCATGTGGCCAACATCACCCCGCTGAAACGCGAAGGCACATCCCAAGAAGTGGCCAAAGCCGCGGTGTTCCTTGCCTCTGACGAAGCGTCCTTTGTCACCGGTGCCAATGTCGACATCAATGGCGGCATGTTGTTCTCATAAATGCCGAAATATGGCGACCGGCACAGGATCCGCCGGTCGCCCCCAGCCACATCGCGCGGCCCGTCTGTCGGGACGCGCTTTGTTGGTTTGACATACCGGCCTCACACTTCCCTTTTGACGAAAGTAGCCACCATGACACATTCAGATTTGCTGGACCCCAAAGTCGCGACCATCCCCCTCATGGGCAAACACCTGATCGCAGGCCAATGGGTCGGCGCAGAGGCAACTTTTGCCAACGAACCTGCCTTTGGGGACGTGGATCATTTTGCCACCGGAACCCCCGATTTGGTCGACCGCGCCGCGCAGGCCGCCGAACAGGCATTTTGGTCCTATTCCGCCCTGCCCCGCACCAAACGCGCGGCATTTTTGCGCGCCATTGCCCATGAAATCGACCGGCGTGGCGCAGCCATCACCGCCCAAGGCACCAAAGAAACCGGCCTGCCAGAGGCCCGCCTGAACGGCGAACGCGGCCGCACCACCGGACAGCTGAACCTGTTCGCGGATCACATCGAATCTGGCGATTATCTGGACCGACGTTATAATGCCGCCCTGCCCGATCGCGCGCCCCTGCCCCGGCCCGACATTCGCCTGATGCAACGCCCCATCGGTCCCGTCGCCGTGTTTGGCGCGTCCAACTTTCCGCTGGCCTTTTCCACCGCTGGGGGCGACACCGCCGCCGCATTGGCCGCCGGTTGCCCTGTGGTGGTCAAAGGCCATTCCGCCCATCCCGGCGTGTCTGATCTGGTTGCCCAAGCCATTGATGCCGCTATTAAATCCTGTGACATCCACCCCGGCGTGTTCAGCCAAATCCAAGGCGGCAATCGCGCCGTGGGTCAGGCCGTTGTGCAACATCCATTGATCAAGGCCGTGGGCTTTACCGGATCACTGGGCGGGGGTCGTGCGCTGTTTGACCTCTGTGCATCGCGTCCCGAACCGATCCCGTTTTTCGGCGAATTGGGCAGCGTCAATCCGATGTTTATGCTGCCCGGCGCGCTGGCGAACAAAGGCGCGGATCTGGCCACGGGCTGGGCTGCGTCATTGACCATGGGCGCGGGCCAGTTCTGCACCAATCCCGGCATCGCCATCCTGTTTGACGGCGACGCGGCAGACGCCTTTGTCGCCGCCACCGCACAGGCGTTGGAACAGGTCGGCGCCCAGACCATGCTGACATCCGGCATTGCGCAGGCGTTTCATCACGGGCGTGACCAATTCACCGGCGCGGACCATGTCGAACAGGTCATGACATCGACCTGTGACGCACGCAGCGCCACGCCGTATCTGTTCAAAGCCACCGCCCAGACATGGCTGGCCAACCCCACCCTACAAGAAGAGGTGTTCGGCCCGTTGGCCATGGTCATCACCGTCACCTCAGAGGCGGAAATGTTCGACGTCGCCCATGCGATGGTCGGGCAATTGACCTGCACGCTGCATCTGGACGAAGACGACACCACCACCGCGCGCGCCTTGCTGCCGATCCTGGAACGCAAAGCGGGGCGTGTTTTGGCCAACGGGTTTCCCACCGGGGTGGAGGTCTGTGACGCGATGGTGCATGGCGGCCCCTACCCGGCCTCGACCAACTTTGGCGCGACCTCTGTTGGCACCTTGTCGATCCGCCGGTTCCTGCGCCCCGTCAGCTATCAGAATTTGCCCGCCGGCCTTCTGCCGGATGATCTGGATTAATCCCTAAACCCCATGCCTGTTTTGGGCGTGGGGTCCGCCTTTGGCCCTACCAAATTGGGGGTTTTGTCAATCAGCTTGCCTGTGGCGATTGTTTCGTCATACAAAAAACCCAATTCCACCCGCACAAAGAACACCACATGACCGGCAGAGCAGCAGATCAAATCATGGCATCTACGGTGCTGCACTTGCGCCCGGGGACCCTGACCAACAGACGCCCCCAGCCCGCTGAATTTGGGATCCGTCGCGCCAAACTCTTGGAGATTTTTAAATGACCGCCAAACGGCCCATCCGCCGCATCGCCTGCATTGGCGAAGTCATGATCGAGCTGATCGCAAAACCCGACGGCTCCGCCCGCGTCGGCGTGGCCGGAGACACCTTTAACACCGCCGTTTACCTTGCGCGTGCGTTGCGCGGCAGTGACGTGTCGGTGGCGTATGTGACGGCGTTGGGCACGGACCCCTATTCGGATCGCATTCTGGACGAAATCAACCGGCACGGAATTGATGCATCGCTGGTTGAGCAACGCGATGGGCAAATGCCCGGCCTGTATGCCATCGACACGGATGAAAACGGCGAACGCAGTTTCAGCTATTGGCGGTCCGCCGCGGCGGCGCGTCAGCTGTTTTCACCCGGTGGCACAGTGTCGTTTCGCGATCTGGACGGGTTTGATATGGTGCTGTTTACCGGGATTTCCATCGCCATTTTGCCCGCAGAGATCCGGGATGCGGTGATCCGCTGGGCCCAGAATTTCAGCGCAGCGGGCGGCACCATTGTCTATGACAGCAATTATCGCCCGCGCCTGTGGGAAAATGCGCAAACCGCCCGGGACGTCAACGCGAAGATGTGGCGTCTGGCGGATATTGCGCTGCCTTCTGTCGATGACGAACAGGCCTTGTTTTCCGATGCAAATGCAGATGCCGTTGCGGCCCGATTAAAAGGTTGGAATGTCACCCGTGGCGCGATGAAACGCGGCCCCGAAGGACCGCTTGATCTGGCAGGCGAGCATGTTTTTGAACCCTCAAACGTCAAAATTAACGTTGTGGACACCACCGCCGCCGGGGACAGTTTCAACGCCGGATATCTGGCGGCGATTGCTCTGGGTCAAAGTTCTGGCCAAGCCATGCAAGCCGGTCATGATTTGGCCGGGCGCGTCATCGCCGCCCCGGGCGCCATCATCCCTGAATAATGCCCCAGCCCGCCCGATTGCGACCTATCCAGCCATCGGGCCTTTGCGCAGGTATTCTTCGCCCGCCAAAAAGCTTTGCAATGCGTCAGCGCTCATTGGGCGGGACAAAAGATAGCCTTGCATCATCGTACAGCCAACCGCGCGGGCCGTGCGAAATTGTTCTTGGGTTTCAATACCTTCCGCGCAAACCTCAATATTCAGAGCATGCCCCATTTCGGTAATCGTCGCCAGCAACCTGCGATATTCACGTGACGCAGGCGCGGCCTGAACCAGCGATCGATCGATTTTGAAACAATGAGGCCGCAGCCGCAGCAAACTGGTGACCGACGAATAGCCGGTTCCAAAATCGTCAATCTCAATCCGAAACCCGCGCTCTTTCAACGCTTCGACATTGTTGGTCAACCGGCTGTTCTGATCATCCAAAAAGATAGATTCCAACAGCTCAAACGCGATCCGTGACGGGTCGATGCCCGTGGCATCCACCATGTCCATCAAATTGGGGTCGTTCAGCCGACGAAACGAAACATTCACCGAAATCTGCGGCACGTTCAGGCCCAGATCATCCCAATGCGCCAGATCCATCGTGGCGCGTTCCAGGATGCACTGATCCAAATCGTTTTCGATCTTCAAACTATGCGCCTGCCCCATGAACCCTTTCGGACTCACGATGCCCAAATGCGGATGTTGCCAGCGCGCCAGCGCCTCTACGCCGACCACCTGGCGTCCGTCGCGGGAAAACTGCGGCTGGTAATAAGGGATAATCTGCCCCGCGCTCACAGCCTCTAGCAGTTCATCATTGCGATACAAAACCGGGCTGGCGACGGTCTCTTTCTGTTTGGAAAACAGATAGCGGTTGCGCCCGTGTTGTTTGGCCCGATACATCGCGTGATCCGCCTGTGTCAGCCATTCATCCGGGGTCAAATCCCCGCCCTGCCCTACGTCATGAATGCCCGCTGACAGACCAATCCGATGCTTCATCTTACCGGCCGAAAACGGCGGTTGCACACAATCGATCAGCCGTTTGGCGGTGTCTTCTAATCGTTCGGATGCGGTTTGATCATCACCCGCTCTGGGCAAACACAAAACCACGAATTCATCCCCGCCACTGCGCGCCAAAAACGTGTCACTGCCAGCTGCGTCTTTTAGGCGATCTGCCACCTGCACCAACAATTGATCGCCGACCGAATGCCCCATGGAATCGTTCACGCCCTTAAAGCCGTCCAAATCCATCTGAATAAGCCCCGGAAAATCGGCATCTGACATTTGCCGCAGTTTTCGATCCAAATAGCGGCGATTTGGCAGCCCTGTCAGGTGATCATGCAGGGCCAGTACCTCAACCTCGCTGCGGGCCTCTTCTAGCTGCTGTTCGCGCCGCTGAAGCGTCAGGATCGTTGCCTGTCGCTGCAACGACATCCGGTTGGTCATAAACGCCAACGCACAAACCGCCCCCACAACTAAGGTGATCAAGACCTGAAAACGCGCGACATGGACCGTGCTGCCCCATCCGCCGATCGGGCGGGCGTATAATTCCCAGAACCCATTTCGGAACAAAACGCTGGTTGAAACCGGATCATCCCGCAAAACATCAAAGTCCCCGAAAAACGGATCTTTGCCAGTGCTGCGATCCCCGACCAAGGCCACCTCTAGCCCTAAATCAGGATCGGTCAGACCCGATTGCGCGTACAGGCTGGGGATATCGATCACAAAGGACAGCAACCCCCAAAAGGCATGAGTGTCGTCCTGGGTGGCAAAGACGGGGTAGCGCCCAATAAAGGCAGACCCCCCTTGAACAAGGTTCACAGGGCCGACAAGCATAAATTCACCCGTGTCGCGCACATGGAACGCATCCTGTCGCTGGGCGTCATTTTGGTTGTAATCCAGCCCAATGGCCGATTGATTTTCTTCGAATGGATAAACCAGATTCACGACCATGTCTTTCGCCGCACCGACATTGATCACCATATCCAGATGATCAAATACCCGCGCGCTCAACCATTCAAACCGACGTTGACCGATATTGGGTTCTACGGACAATGTAGAAACCAACCCATATCCCGCTTGGATTGGGGCGTTCAAACTGCTCTCAATAGAGGTGCTCAATCGTGCAACCTGTGTGCGCACACGTTCGCGTTCGTTCTGTTGTTCGATGCGCAAATGTTGCTGGTCTGCAAACAGCCCGGCGGTGATCATCGCCATCACCACGTACAAAGTTGGCAAATAGCCGCGCCAACCGGCCCTAACATTTGTGTCACTGGACGGTTGCTGCATTATATCCAAATCCGAAATTTACACGCCGTCATGCATTCATCGAAATTGTTAATAAATTACTAATATCGCGCTTATGAACGTTAAACCCACAGCGTCTTTTTGATCCGATGCTTGGTTTCGCGGCGAAACCGATTATGGCTTCTCCAACAGGGCTTGAATCTCGGCCATCAGGCTTTCCATCAAATCAGCGCTCAAACCCTGCCCTTCCAGGCGCAGAACATGGCCATCTGCGTCCTCTCCGCGCCGGATGGTGATCCCTGAACTGGTCCGCAAAGGCGATGATTTCTGCCACTTGACCGGGCTGGATTTGGGCCGTGATGGCCGCCCTCCCCGGCTGTTAACTTTGGGCTGTAATTCGGTTTTCAGAACGGCCGGCTCAACCAACGCCCATTCATTTTCCGGGTCTTCTGCCTCTCGGGCCAATGCTTCTCTCAGCTCAGATTCCGCCCCAATCCGCAACGCCGCCGCCAACCGCAATCCGCGTTTTTCGGTCAACGCCTCAGGATAGCTTAACAAATCCCCAAGCTCTTCAAAAATCATCGCAAAGGACCGCACCTTGGATCGTTTTGCCTTTGATGCGCTGGCAAACAAGGTGTTGATCGCCGCCTCGGTGTTGACAAACGCGCCCTGCTGGGCGGCAATCACAGCAATGCGTCCGCGTTCAAAATGGCTCAGATTGGCGCGAATTTCGTTTTCCTCAACCATCGCCGCAAAGGATTCATCCGCCTCTTTTCGAGGGCGAATAATCGCGCGAATGGTTTGATATTTCGACTGCCCCGACAGGTCCAGCAACATACGAAACGCCATCAGCCGACGATAGCCCGACACCAGCCCAAATTGCGTCTCACTGCCTGCGTTTTCCGGCAGCTCAAACACCTCAATCGGCAATCGCAACCCTTGGGCCGCAATAGAGGTGCACAGCTCTTGCATTTCGCCTTCGTCGAGCAGGCTACGATCCCGGATCATCGCATCCGCATTGATGACGTCCAGTGGGATTTCCGTCATCAAAAGCCCGTCCGTCTGCGCCTGTTTCAAGCGTTCGGAATCCTGCTTGTGACGTGCCTGTTCAGCACGATCCTCCACCGATCCGGTTTCCAGATGCGCTGCGCTATCAGCCGCCACCTGGGTGATCGGTGCCACCATGCCCCGGCTTGTGGTTTCGCGGCGAAACTCCTCTTCGATCCGGTTTAAATCGTCAGCGCTTGGGGTCTCTAGCTTTCTCCGCTTAGCCATTTGAACCATCCTCTTCTTGCATCTTCAGATCACGCCACCATGTGCCCAGTACGATCTCTTTGACCTCGGCCCAAGTGCGATCAAATGTTTCACGCCCCCTGACATAGGTGTCACGATTAAATTCTCTGTAATCCGCCTCATAGATACCATTTACCTGCTCGCCAGCCTGACCCACCATTGCGGTCATTTCCTGACGATAGGTTGTGGTAAAATCACCAAAATAGGCCTGAATAACATTGGCCAAATCGGTCTGCTGACTGGCGTCAAATCGCGTGATCAAGGCCCGAACAGCGTCCCATTCGAACTTAACCTCTGGCAGCCCTGACCGACGTCGCGCGGCGTTTTCGCCATCTTCGACACTGGCAAAGGTCGAGTACAACATGTCAAAAAACCGCCCCGTAGAGTCGAATTCCAAGAAACTTGCCCCCAACGGTACCAGCAAGATATCCGCAGCGGCCAATGCGTTAATGGTTAAATATCCAAGTGCCGGTGGCGTGTCCAAAAAGATGATGTCGTAATCATCCAAAATGGTTTCGTTGCTCAACGCATTGGTCAACGCATCCCATAACGGCCAGCTGCGCAATCCCATCCGCCAAACCGGAATTTGGAACTCGGCCCAGTAAAGATTCAGCTGCGCGCCCAACAGATCAATATTGGGCCAATGGGTGGATTGAATGATGTCGCGCGCGGAGGTTTGCAACGATTCCGTCAGCGTTTCGTCAAAGGGCAGGGGGGCCTCGCCAGCTGCGGCGCGAACGGCGTTTTCCGCCTGCAGCGCCTGTGCGTAATCCTTGGCAATCAAGGGAAAGGCCGTGGACCATTCATCGTCCACCTTGCCCCCCATGATCGATGTCAGTGACCCTTGGCTATCAAGGTCGATCACCAGCACTTTGTATCCGTCAAGCGCAGCAGACATGGCCAAATGCGCGGTGGTGGTCGTTTTTGATGTCCCGCCTTTGAAATTGCTGACAGCGATCACTTTGGCGGGCAGGCCTTTGGGACGCCAAGGCAGGTATTCTTTGTCTGCGGACCCTTCTGCGGCAAAAAACGTCCGTAATTTCAGAACATCTTCTAGCGAATACCACTTCGAATTGCCTTCACCGACACCTTGGGGCAAATCCGGGTTCTTTTTCAGCACGCGCCGGAAATGGGCCGGAGCCAATGGGATCAGATATTTGCACACTTCCCAAGTTGAAAATCGGCGCAGACGTTTTTCTCCGTCCGGGGAATAGCCCCGTTTTGCGAGATCCTCTCGGCCACGTGCGGCAAAGGCCGCCGCTTTCGCGAATCGCGCTGTGTCGATAGGATCAGATAACTTTTCCGCAGCTTTCGCCGGGTCGATGTTGAAATACGGCGGTAGGGGCTCTTTGGAGGAAGTCATCATATTACCTGCGACATGTTCTATTGATTAGAACATATTGTGAAATCTATCGCACATGAAAGGGT
>NZ_CP162415.1 GCF_040932005.1 Aestuariibius sp. HNIBRBA575 | reverse complement strand
TCGTCATCCGCATTATAGCCGGAATTCACCCGAAATTCGGAGCCAACCGTGTTGCCAAAGGCATCATAAATCTGGCCGACAATATCAGATCCTGCAGTTGAGGCGACACCGGTTAGGGCGTTGCTGGTCCATGTGACCAGCACATTGCCGTTGGCCAGCTGAATGATATGTGGATCAAATTGTGACGATGCGGTTGTGGTGTTGACCTGAAACGTATCAAGCCAGGTTTCTGCTGTAAGTGGCATGTGAAAACTCCATCAAAAAAAATCGTGAGAGGCTTGTGAGCGGGCGAAAAATGCCCCAAGCAATTATGAAAAAAACAATGCCCCAACGGGCCAATACGGCCCACCGAGATGATTAAAAGTCGTCCAGAGAAAAGCCCCAGGCCCCCCATATATTAACGAAAGGTTACCATTGGGAAGGTGGTCTGTGTCAAGGCGCGGAGGGGTCAGGATGTCCATACCCTGTCCAGTTTTAAAGGACTTTCAACTCATGGTGGCGCAGGGTTTTTGACACTCTCCCTAGGGATCGGGCAAAGCCGCTGATTGTCGCTGTTTCGTCAACAATCAGCGCACGGGCCGCGATCCGGCCCGGTAGAATTTTGTGCAAACAGAACGTCTTGGTGGGTGATTCACCGTTGCATTCGGGCGATCTGATCCGCAATCGGCGCATGTTCGGCGGCGGCTTGCATGATCTGGATCCAGCCATGGGGGTGATAGGCATCCGCGGTGGTATAGGGGGCAAAGTGGGGCAAGCTGGCCTGCAGCAGACCGTCCCCCAGATCGGCTAGAATTGGCCGATCCTCGTCAGGATTGTCTGTCACCCATAACAGATGATGTGTCTTGTTGTGGCGGTGCAGCAGCGTGACCAGATGGCGCAGCCGATCTTCGCTGAGCCCGGCATTGGCCTTGATCACATAAAGCCCGGTCTGACGTTTCATCTGGGCCAGAAACTTGACCTGCAGATGGGCGATCTTGGCGGCTTCATCTGCGTGGATCGCCTCAAAGGCGGCTTTGTCTGTCAGCAGGCGCAGCTGGCCGTCATCATCCCGTTCCACCAGTTTGGAATGAAATTTGAACCCAAAGCTGGCATCATCCACCATGCCCGGCGAATGGGGGCTTAAATCGGCCGCCGCAAAGAGTGGCGTCGGCTTTTCCAGATAGGCGATCAGCGGTTCAATCCGGGTGATCGCCCAGCGAAACAGGCTCGATGGTTCATAGGCCTGATGGCGTTGCCAGAACCCGTATTCACAATTGTCCCCCAGGCTTTCGCTCATGCGCATCAATTGCTGGACCGGTAGGGGCAGCTCTTGGGCCGGGGCTTTGCGCGGTTCAACGGCGGCGGCGTGTTTGTGCAGTTTGTCCAGCCAACGCTGCGCTGGATTGGGCTGCCCCAGATTGGTCTGGTGTTCGGCAAAGGTGGTGATGGCTGGGATCATCGCCTCGGCCAATTGACGTTTCTCGGGCCGGGCCAGATTGGTCACCCAGGCCTGGGCGTTTTGGTTGGATTCCGAATGGGTGAAATCATCATCACTGCGCGTGGCATTGTCGGCGCGCAGATCCACATTCAACAGATCCGCTACCTGCGACGTCAGACCCCGCGGATTGCGCACCACATTATCAAAGGGAAGGGGGATGAAATCATCGCCAAACACCGCGGCCCAGTTTTCAATCACCCGGGCATAATCCCAGCGGCGCTGTTGGTTTTTATTGTCCAGAAACGCGGCAAGATCATCGGTGGATGGATTGCCGCGATACATGCCATGTAGGTGGAAATGCAATTTGACCTGCGATGACAGACGGTCCAGCGGATCACGGATCAGATACAAAACCTTGCTGCCTTTGGGCAGGCCGTCGCGCAGCAGCTGAATGCGGGCTGGTGGCAGAAAACAATAGGCGGGCGAAATATCCAGACTGGGGCGACCGGATACCGACATCAGGTTCAGATATTCCGGGATATTAAACGGTTCGCGTTGTTGTACCTGTGCCCAACGATCCAGCCAGCCCAGATGGTCCGCACTGTCCGTCAGGTCGGCCACCTCTTTGCGGGTGCGTTCAATGACACGATCCCGGTCCAGATCATTGCGACGGTTGTTCCAATACCGGACCTCTTTGACGCGGGGCAAAAACAGAGCAGGGTGTTCGCTCATTTCACGGAAAAGCCACGTGGTGCCCGCCCGCGGCGCGCCGATACAAAGGTGGATTGGGTTCATCATCTGCTCATTTCGTTTCTTCTAAGGGAACTTGTAAGTCAGCTGACGCCAACCGGCAATGACACGCCGTCGCAAAGTTTCCCCCAACTGCCTACTGGCCGTGCGCGGCGGCTTGTGGCACATGAAGCGCATGAAGAATCCGTTTACCCCTGCCAAACCGCTTGCCCCCGGTCAGCCTGCCTTTGTACCACGCGGCAAACAGCGGCCTTTGTTCTTTGTGCATATCCCGAAAACATCCGGGTCCAGCTGGAACAGCCTGCTTGAGGACGTGTATGGGCGCCGTAATTTCATTTCTCATGCGGAATTTCACCTGCCCAATATTAAGGCGGGCAATGACAGCCCTAAAACGCTGGATTGTGTCAGCGCGCATATTCCGCTGAACAATTGGCGCCGACAGGCCGGGACCGAAGCCTATGGGCTGATTACGATCCTGCGCGACCCCTGGGCGCGGCTGGTGTCACATGTGAATTGGATTGATCGATTCAACAATGGCAAAGACATGTCCGGGCAGGGGAATCACGCCGATAAGGTCGCGCATATGGCTTCGCTGATTGCACAGACCGACTTTGAGGATCGCAAAAGCGTTCAGTACTTTTTTGATCATGCCCATGATGCGGGGCATTACGCCCATTTTGACAATCTGCAGGTGCGGATGCTCTATCGGGGTAAGCTGCGCCAGATGGAGGCCCCGATCAGCCCGGAACTGACCCAAGGCGCGCTGCGCAGCCTAAAGAGTTTTGACGGGTTCGGCATTTGCGAAGATGGCAACCGGTTCCAGAATGAGCTGTTGCAGGATCTGGGTCAGCCCGTGCGTGCCGAAGTGCCCCATAAAAACAAGAGCAGCCTGAGCAAACTGCGCGTGGATCACCATATCGCGCGGGATGTCTTGCAGCCTTGGCTGGCCGCGGACCAAACCTTGTACCGCCGGGCGCGTGCCTGGGCGGCAGAACGCACGCAATTGCGCAATATCGCCCCCTCTGAGGCGGAAAATACCGCTTAAATGGGGGCAAACCCGCGCAATCCCAGATTGGGCTTTTACAATTGGCGTCGGACCAGAATAAAAGACGAAATTGAAATCAAGACATAAAGGTTACGTACCATGAAAGTGATTATCCTAGGCGGCGACGGTTTTTGTGGCTGGCCAAATGCGTTGCACCTGTCAAACCGCGGCCATGACGTCATCATCGTTGATAACCTGTCGCGCCGCGCCATTGATCTGGAGCTTGAGGTTGAAAGCCTGACACCGATTCGGCCTTTGGGCGAACGGATCCGCGTCTGGAAAGAGCTGACCGGCAAGGATATCGGATTCGAAAACTTTACCGTTGGCGAAGATTATGATCGCCTGCTGAACCTCATCAAAGAGGAAAAGCCAGACGCGATCATCCATTTCGCCGAACAGCGCGCCGCGCCTTATTCGATGAAATCGGCCCGCCACAAACGCTATACGGTCAGCAACAACCTGAACGCCACCAATGACGTTCTGGCGGCGATTGTTGACAGCGGCCAAGACATCCATCTGGTGCATTTGGGCACAATGGGCGTCTACGGTTACGGCACTGCGGGCATGAAAATCCCCGAAGGCTACCTGAAGGTCAAAGTCGACACACCGATCGGCGAAACCGAGCAGGAAATCCTGTACCCAACCAATCCCGGCTCGATCTATCACATGACCAAGTCGCAGGATCAGCTGTTGTTTGCGTTCTATAACAAAAACGACAAAGTCAAAGTCACCGACCTGCATCAGGGCATCGTTTGGGGCACCCAGACCGACGAAACCCGCAAAGATGCGCGCCTGATCAACCGCTTTGACTATGATGGTGATTACGGCACCGTTCTGAACCGGTTTATCATGCAGGCGGCGGTGAATTACCCGATGACTGTGCATGGTACAGGCGGTCAGACCCGCGCCTTTATCCATATTTCCGACACATGCCGCTGTATCGAACTGGCGCTGGAAAACCCACCTGCGCAGGATGACCGCGTGAACATTCTCAACCAGATGACCGAAACCCACCGGGTGCGTGATCTGGCGGAAATGATCAACGGCATGATGGGCGCGGAAATCGCCTATCTGGAAAACCCACGCAACGAAGCGGCGGAAAACGAATTGCACGTCGCCAATGACCGGTTCCTTGGTCTGGGTCTGGACCCAATCAAACTGAACGAAGGTGTGATGGACGAAGTGCGCGAAATCGCCCAGAAATACGCCGATCGCTGTGACACAACCAAGATCCCTTGTGTGTCAAAGTGGAGCTAATCACAGACATCCTGTGAGGCAATAAACATGTGGCCCATTTGCGGATGGGCCACAGATTTTCAGACCGCCTGCAAAGGTCAAGATCGTGTCTAACCCTGCTGAAATATGCATCTTGATGGCCGTCTACAAAGGCAAACTCCACCTGCAAGAACAGCTGGACAGTTTTGCCACGCAAACCCATGACAACTGGACCCTGACCATCAGTCTGGATGGCCCTGACGATGGATCACTGGATCTGTTGCACAGCCACCCGATGGCGGATCGGTTTGCCTATCAAACAGGTCCCGCAAAGGGCGCGACCCTGAATTTCCTCAGCTTGATGCGCCGCGCAACACCCGGTCAGATCTGGGCGTTTTCGGATCAGGATGACGTGTGGCTGCCAGAAAAGCTGAGCCGCGCATATCAGGCTCTATCCCAGCAGAATCCCGACCTTCCAGCGATGTATCATTCGCGCACCTTGATCACGGATCACAGGTTGAACAACAAACGCCTATCCGTGGCGCGGCCCCGTCCGGCCAGTTTTTGCAACGCGCTGGTGCAGAACATCGCAGGTGGCAACACAATTGTGCTGAACGCCGCCGCCACGAGGCTGATCCACGCCGCCGCCCAAGAGGCTGATGACGGGATGATCGCCCATGATTGGTGGCTGTATCAGATGCTCACCGGGGTCGGAGGCGTGGTGATCCATGACGACCAACCCGGCCTGCTATATCGGCAACATGCGGATAACGTGGTGGGGGCCAATGATGGCTGGCGCGCCCGTGCCCGCCGTATCCGCATGGTTTTAGACGGCACATATCGACGTTGGATGGACGCCAATATCGACACTCTTTCAGCGTCAAACCACCGTTTCAGCGTACAGAACCAACAGCACCTGGCGCAGCTGGCCGCGGCGCGGACGGCTTGGCTGGGCAAACGCTGGCGGGAACTGAAGCGCATCGGCATCTATCGCCAGACCGGGTTTGCCAACGCGGTGATGTGGGGTGCGGTTGTGATCGGCCGGTTTTAGATATGGGCGATGTCTCTACGAATTTAACAGGTCCCCGTTGGCCTGGAACAATGCAGCCTGCGTATGGTGTAAGGAGTTGAAAATGAATGTATCGCCCCCGAATATGGATCGATTGCGTGCATCAGAACCTGTTTTTCGGGCCCGCTGGATGTTGCGCGGAAAACGGCATTCGCCCCTTCAGGATTTCCACTATGCAACCAATTCGATCTTTGTGCACATTCCCAAATGCGGCGGCATGAGCGTTTTGCGCAACCTTTATGGCACCCAGAAACAGCATGGGCACACCCCGGCTGCCGCCTATCGCAGCGCAGATCCTGCATTCTATAAATCGGCCTTTGTGTTTACCTTTGTGCGCGATCCGATTGCGCGCTTTGTCTCGGCCTATACGTTTTTAAAGCAGGGCGGGGTGAATGATCAGGATCGTGAATTTGGTCAGCGCGCATTGCCATGGGACAATATGGATGAGGCCGTGATCGAGCTTGGGAACCATAAAAAGTGGGATACCTTGCTGCGCTGGAAACATTTTCGCCCCCAATATCATTTTGTGTCGGGGCACCGTGCCGGGGGAAAATACGGCGTGGACTTTATCGGCCGACAGGACCAGATGCAGGACGGGTTGGACTATATCTGTGATCGGCTAGGGCATCCCCGGCTTGTGGCCAAATCGGTCAATGTCACCAAACGCCCTGCAGATGTGGCCCTTTCGGCAGAAACACAAGCGATCGTTGCCGAAAAATACGCCGCAGATATGGAACTCTGGGATTTGGCCAAATCGGGCGCATTTTAACCCTGAGGTCAGGTGCCTGCTCAGCAAGGTCACTTTCACAACTTCCGGCTGCACTATCTGCTTCTGCCTGTCTGGACTTTGCTTTAGTTTGACCAAGAAGCATCGGAGAGCCCACGTGAAATATCCCGCCCCATTCGAAGCGATCTGGAAACAGGTTCAGCCCCATACGATGACGTCCAAAAACCGCGGGTTTGCGCTTTATGAAGCGGTCAATCACGTGCTGGATCACGGCATCACCGGCGCGTTTGTGGAATGTGGGGTTTGGCGCGGCGGATCGTCGATGATCATCGCATTGGCGCTAAAGGATAGGGGCGTTTCCGGGCGGCCGATCCTGCTGTTTGACACGTTTTCAGGCATGACAGAGCCTGCAGATGCCGACAAAGACCTGTCCGGCAAACCCGCCGCTGACCTGTTGGACGCCGAAGCGCCGGATGGGTTGGTCCATGCGGCCTGTGATTTGGAAACCGTGCGCGCCAATATGATTTCCACGGGCTATCCGCGCAAAATGTTCGGCTATATTCAGGGCGATATCCGCGAAACCCTGCCCCATAAGGGTCTGAACCGGGTGGCGCTGTTGCGGCTGGATACGGATTTTAAAGACAGCACCGAGGCAGAGCTGACCCATCTGTATCCCTTGGTGGCACCGGGGGGCGTGGTGATCGTGGATGATTACGGCCATTGGCAAGGCGCCAAAGCGGCGGTGGACGAATTTATGATCCGCGAAAAACAACAGGGGCGGGCGCATTTTCTGGCGCCGCTGGATTATACCGGTCGGGTGTTTGTCAAACCGGCCA
This sequence comes from Aestuariibius sp. HNIBRBA575, assembly GCF_040932005.1. Taxonomy (NCBI): domain Bacteria; kingdom Pseudomonadati; phylum Pseudomonadota; class Alphaproteobacteria; order Rhodobacterales; family Paracoccaceae; genus Aestuariibius; species Aestuariibius sp. HNIBRBA575. Next base: position 76,487 of record NZ_CP162415.1, on the reverse strand, counting down.
AACCATTGGCGAAACCTGCGCTCAAACCAGCCCAAAACGCAGCGATGCTGGATAACGCGCCAGACATGGCACGCCATGATTATATTTCACCGGGGCTCCAAGATCCGGAGATGTTGGGCAAGTTCACCCATCTGATCCGCAGCAATCCAATGGGGGTCAAATGGCCCTATCTGCGCCGCGATGTGCCCCATATCTGGCGCAATGACAGCCGGGCCTCAAAACCCAAAATCGGGGTCCTGTCCGTCGACGAGGGCGCGGTGCTTTATAATGCGGCTTTGCCATTTTTGGGCATGCGTAGTCTCGAAATTGGGTGCCATCTGGCGTTTTCGACCGCGCATTTATTGGCCGCGGGGCTGGATCTGGATGTGATCGATCCGGCTTTGGGGGATGGCGATCATCTGGCGGCCGTTCAAGACAGTTTGGACCGGGCTGTTCCGGGGCATAATGCCCGCCTGCATGCTGGGTTTTCACCGGGAATTGTCGGGTTGGTTCAGGCGGCCGCAGCGCAGGATAAATGGCATTTCGCCTTTATTGATGGATTGCATGACGGCACTGCGCCGGTGGATGACGCCGCCGCTGTCGCACCGTTTATGGCCGATACAGCCGCGGTGATGTTTCATGATCTGGCCTGCCCGGATGTGGCGATGGGGCTGCGCTATTATGTGGATGCGGGCTGGAACACCCGGATTTATGAAACGATGCAGGTGATGGGGCTGGCTTGGCGGGGCGATTATACGCCCCCGGAACATGTCCCCGATCCATTGGCGGGTACAGCCGATCTGGATCATCTGGCATTCTGGCGCTCAAGCTAGGGTAGCAATTGCCCGATTGCATCCCAATGCAGCCAACATCCCACCCCTGTCAGGGCAAATCCCAAAGCCAGCGCGCCCAATTCACCAATCGGGTCCCATGCCCCATAGCGATGGGTCAGAATGATGCGCAAAGGATAGGTGATCAGCAGAGCCAGTGTTGGGGCCAAAATTGCGCCGGGAATGCCAAATAGCGCGATGCCGGCGCTCAGCAGGGCCACTTGGATTACCGCTATTGATCCCGTCAAAATCAGAAAATTCCGACTGTCGCCATTGGCCAACAGCACGTGTTGCGTCCCGATAAAGGCGCTTTCGGGGACGCTGCGCAGGGCAAAGAGCACCACCATCGGCCCGGCCAAAATGTAACGCGGGTCATAGAGTGTTTCGATCAGCCATCCGCCCAACATCGCCAGCAGAGCCAGGGTCAGGATCGCCACGAGGCTGACCACGCGGCGCATGCGAAACAGTTTGCGCTGATTGGCGCGGCTTTTGGTGGGCGGGGCCAAACGATAAAGCGGAAACAAAATACTTTGGGCCAAGGCGCGGGTAAACAGATTGGGCAATGTGCCCATCATCAACCCAATGCTGAACACGCCCAGCAGGGCCGTGTCGATATTGGCCCCCAAAATGGCGCGATCACTGGTGGTGACAACAAATCTGGCAATTGTGGCCAGAAAGATGTATTTCCCAAAGTGGAAGATTTCCTGAAAGCTGGAATGATCCCATTGGAACCGATTGCGCGCGCCCGGTAGAAGCCAGTTCAGGGCCGTCAGGCGCAGCAGAGCCAGCAAAATATTGCCCAATGCCAGCGCCCAGATCGATTGCAGCCACAGGGCCAATCCCACATAGATCACCACCCCTAGGGCCTGCGTGCTGAGCAGGATGGTCACGAGGCGCCCCAGATGCAGATGGCGGTTGGCCAGCGGTTCATTTGTGGTGCGAAATCCATCGATAAAAACCACCAGACCAACGATCGGCAGCAGGCTGGCCAAGAGCGGTTCGTCATAAATCTGCGCCGCCGGCCAGGCCAATGCGCAGGCCCCAAGCCATAACAGCCCCCCGCGCAAGACCTGCATCGTCCAGGCCGTGTTCAGGAATGTCGGGTCATCGCCCCGGTCGCTTTGGATGATCGAAGATTTGATCCCGATATCGGAAAAGGTTTGAAGCCCAATAACAAAGATCTGGACCAGCGCCATGATTCCGAATGCTTCTGGAAACAGCAGGCGCGTCAGGATCAGGTTTGAAATCAGCCGCAGCCCGTTTTCGCCGCCAATGCGCAATATGGTCATACTGCTGCCGCGCAGGGCCCGGGCCTGTAGGTTTTCCCCACGAAATCGGTCTGTCAGCAATCGAAGCAGAGGCACGAGGACATTCCGAAAGTCAAAAGGGAGGATGGATCAAATAGGGCCGCGCCCAAAAATAATCTGACCGCACCTGAGAGGGGCGGACAGATCAAACTCATTCAGAAAGACGGGTTAATTCCCGATTGTTCCTGTGGTGGATGTTGTCCCGGTTGTACCACCGCCGCCACCGCCGCCGCCAGCCAGCAGACCCGCCGCAAGCGGTGCAAGCCCAGCTGCGATCGGTGCAAAGTTGGTCGCGCCAGCAGGGATCGCCGCGAGGCATTCCTCATTTTCGGCTTCGTTCACATCGGGGGTATTTGGATCATCCAGGCAATCGTCTTCTTGCTGGGCCGCAACCTCAGTGGATTGGGCCTGCAGCATCGATCCGGTGCCAACACATAACATGCTGATCAAAAGAAGCTGTTTAAAAGGCATTGTTATCTCCAATATCATGGCCACCATCAGGGCCAAGTCAGACTGCAAGATAGCGCTTTTGACGTGAAATCGAAAGACTTATTAAAGCCCGTATCCCGGAAATCCGCGCTTTGTCATGGTTAACATGCCACGCCTGTCTCAGAAACCCGCCCTGATTCCCCCAATTTGCCTGCAATGGGATGATTTTTGCCTCAAAAGCAGGCAGATGACGTAACAGGGCCGTGGATCGGTCAAAGGGAACGGTGATGACAACAAAGAGGGTCATATTTTAACAGCTAAACTGTCAGAGACTGTAAACATTGTTGCAATCAACAGGTATGTCAGGCAGAGCGCGGCCCAGAATATTGGGTCCATAATTTAAGAGCGGGGGCCAATGGCAGTGCACGGGGACGTGGTTCTATCTGCCCCCTGCGACCTCGGAATTGTTAAGATTATTGGAGATGACAGACGTGAGCACACGCAAAGGGATTATTCTGGCCGGAGGGTCGGGCACACGACTTTATCCGCTGACATTGGCCGTATCCAAGCAATTGATGCCAGTTTACGATAAACCGATGATTTATTACCCCCTGTCGGTTCTGATGCTGGCGGGTATTCGCGAAATCGCGGTGATCACAACCCCGGATGATCAATCCCAGTTTCAGCGTCTGCTTGGCGATGGCAGCCAATGGGGCCTGTCCCTGACCTATATCGAACAACCCACGCCGGATGGATTGGCACAGGCCTATCTGCTGGCCGAAGATTTCCTGGATGGGGCTCCCAGCGCGATGGTGCTGGGCGATAACATCTTCTTTGGGCATGGCTTGCCGGAAATGCTGACAGCGGCGGATGCCAAAACCACAGGCGGCACGGTGTTTGGCTATCATGTGGCCGATCCTGAACGCTATGGTGTGGTGAAATTCGACACAGATGGCACGGTGCAGGAAATCATCGAAAAACCAGATGTGCCGCCGTCCAATTACGCTGTGACGGGGCTGTATTTTCTGGATGGAGACGCCCCCAAACGGGCCCGCAATGTCAAACCATCACCGCGCGGCGAACTGGAAATTGTGACCCTGCTGGAAACCTACCTGCAGGACGGAACCCTGTCTGTGGAACGGATGGGGCGCGGCTATGCCTGGCTGGATACAGGCACCCATGGATCGCTGCTGGATGCGGGCAATTTCGTGCGCACCCTGTCCACCCGTCAGGGGATGCAATCGGGCTGCCCCGAAGAAATCGCTTATGCCAACGGCTGGATCGACAATGCCAAAATGGCGGAACATGCCGAAACATTCCGCAAAACCGATTACGGGCGGTATCTCAGGGGGCTGATCGCCGAGTGAGCCATGTGACCCCGACCTGATGTTGGTCGGGGCCTGCCATCAAAGGACCAGAGATGAAGACGCTTGTATTCGTGCTCTCAGAGCAACTTGGCTGGGGAACCTATGCCGGAAACCTGCGCGCCGCGGCGGCGCAGCGGGATGATTTCACGGCGGTTTTCCACGCGCACGTCTTTCCAAAATGGATGCGGCCCTGGCTGCATTGGGTCAATTCCTACAAATCCCCGTTGGGTAAAATGAAGCCCACAATCGACCCGATCTTAGGGGCGCAATTGCATCTTGGATCATGGTGGAAACAGGTCCAGCAGGATCCCACGATCCATGCGGTTCACGCGGCCAGCCATATTCTGGCCGGCCCTTTACAAGCCACCGCCGCGCGTATCCCATATTCGGTTGCGCTGGACATCACCCGCCCCTTGTCTGAGGCAAATTATGCTGCGGCCAGCTGGTCGCGTGGTGACTATAACCGCGAAGCGCGCCTGTTCCAAAACGCCGCCCATTGTTTCCCCATGAGTTCATGGGCGGCTCAATCCCTGATGACGGATTCCGCCTGCCATCAGGACAAGATCACCGTGATGCCCCCTTCAGTTGATCTGGCGAAATTTCCGTGGGCGGCACGTATCCCCAAAGCAAAGATGAAGATTGCCTTCATCGGCGCAGACTTTGCCCGAAAGGGGGGGGAACGTTTGCGCACCTGGATGGCGGGACCTTTGGCTGATATTTGCGAATTGCATGTGGCGTCTCCAGATTTTGACCGCGATATGAGCCACCCTAACATCAAGTTTTACGGTCGGGTTGAGAACCAAGAGGTTGTGCAGACCCTGTTGCCGCAGATGGATGTTTTATGCCTGCCCACATTGCAGGACATGTCACCCTTTGTCGCCATCGAAGCCTCTGCCTCTGGCATCCCGATCGTGATTTCCGATATCGGAGGGATTTCTGATCTGGTGGACCACGAAACATCTGGGTTCTTGGTCGATAAATCGGATGATGCCGGTTTTATAAACCGCCTTACCAGTTTGGCAGAAAATCCTGATATGCGTGCCGAAATGGGGCGCCGGGCCCGACTGAGAGCCGAGGCAAAATTTGACGCCACACGCAATTTTAACGCGCTGTTTGATCAGATGCTGGCATTCTGAGGTTTCCATGAACGCAACGTCTTCGCCACAGATTTTTGTGCTGGGCAACAGCCGCAGCGGAACCACGATGATGGCGCGCATTCTGGGGCGCCATTCACAAGTGGCGGATCTGCAGGAAATGCATTTCATTGAACAAATCATCACCGGTGCCGAATTTGCCGCCGGGCAGGATTTGGCCCCGGACCGGGCCGTCGATTTGGCGGCGCGTCTGTTGTCGGTGCTGCGGGACGGGTATTTCTTTGCCGGTGATGGCGCGGCCTATCGCACAGAAGCGGCGGATTTGGCCTCTGCCCCCATCAGCGCCGCGGCTTTGTTCGAAAAAGTGCGCCTGTCCGAAGCCCAAAAGCGCGGCAAAACCATTCCGTTGGAACAGACGCCGCGCAATGTGTTTTACATCCCCGAATTGCTGGCCGCCTATCCGCAGGCGCGTATTTTATGCATGGTGCGCGATCCGCGGGATGTGTGTCTGTCCCAAAAAGGCAAATGGCGCCGTCGGTTTCTGGGCGCCAATATCCCCCTGTTCGAAGCCCTGCGCGCCTGGGGCAATTATCACCCTTTGGTCACCGCCAAAATCTGGTCCGGCGCGGTACAGGCGGGGGATGCCCATGGTGATCACCCGCAGGTCAAAGTGGTGCGCTACGAAGATGTCGCCGCCAATCCCGAACAGGTGGTGCGTGATATTTGTGCCCATTGTGCGCTGACATTTGAACCTGACATTCTGAATGTGGCCCAACAAGGATCGTCCGATCGTCAGGATGTGACCGGGGCCACCGGGGTGGATACATCCCGGATCGGCACGTGGCAGAACCGTCTCTCGCCCGCCGAAATAGCCCTATGTGAACGGGTGGCTGGCCCCGATATGGCCCGGCACGGATATGACCCCGCCCCGATGCGGGCCAATCCAATCGGGATTGTCTTTTGGTGGGTCCTGTTGCCGCTAAAACTGGCCATGGCATTGGCGCTGAACCTGAAACGGGTCAAAAGCCTGGGCAGCTGGCTGCGCAAACGCCTGTTTTCCAAACCCCCAAAGGTGCCGCATGACGTATGAAACGGGCCCCTTATGTTAGGGTGGCTGCTCAAAACCGGGGCATATACCAGCCTGCTGCGGGTGGTGGCCATGGTGGTCACGCTGGGATTTGTGGCGCTGATGTCCCATTGGATGCCTGCCGCTGATTTCGGCCTGCTGGCGATGATGATGTCGGGCTGCACCTTGGCCGCGGCGGTGGGGGCGTTTGGGCAACCGCAGTTGATTGTCCGGGATGCGTCTTCTTTTATTGCGGATGGGGATTTGGAACAGGGGCATCAAATTTGTCGCGTGGCCCTGTGGCGGTCGATGATTGTGTCATTGCCGGTCGGCGTGGCCGTGATGCTGTTTTTCTGGGTCTATAGTGGCCAAATTGGGTTTGCGATCGCCGCCGGTCTGGTTGCCATTGGGCTGGCACAATTGCTGGCATGGGCGGCGGTGGCGCGCAGTCATGAAAAATATCTGTGGTCCCTTGGGCCCAAGGACATCTTTTGGCGGTTGGGGATACTGGGTCTAACGGGCGTTATCGTTCTAACCGGGAATGTCCCTGATATTGGGATCGTTTCTGGCTTTGCCGTGATGGTGTTGCTGCTGCTTTTGGGCCTGCAACGACACGTGTTTAAACTGGGCCAAACTCAAGCCGTAGACCAGCGCCAGAAACATACTCTTTGGGGGACCAGCGCGGCCTTCATGACATCAAACCTCAGCAACGTGGCGCAGAACACTCTGGATGTGGTTTTGGTGGGGGTGTTTCTAACGGAACTGGCCGCCGCGCAATATTTCCCTGCCAATCGGCTGGCGCTGCTGGCGGGGTTCTTTGTGCTGCCCCTGACCATGGTGATTTCGCCGCGTTTTGCCCGTCAGGCCAAGGTGAACAACTTTGATGCAATGCAGCGGCTCAACAGCATGGCGACCCTTTTTGTCACCACAGGCGCCATGATCGTGACCGGAATTTTGCTAGGTTTATATGACATCTACGCCCCGCTTTTTGCCACGGCGGGGCCTGATACCTATCGCGCATTGCAAATTTTGCTGCTGGGTCAATTGGTTTTGGCAGCTCTTGGTTTTCCTTCGGTTGTTCTGAACCTGACGGGGCACCAATACCGGCAGGCCCGTATAAACGTTCTGTTTCTAATCGGCTTTGTGATTGCCTTTTGCGGAGTTGGGCTTCTGGGTTTGGGGATTGTCGCCTTTGCATATGTGGCCGCCGGGTCGCTGATTTTGCGGAAACTTGTCCTTGCTGGGGTCGCTTATGTACATGTGGGCATTTCGCCTCTGTCCCTGCCCAAGAAGGGGTCGAAGTGATACCTTATTTAAAGCCAATTACGAATATTTTCCGCCCAGAGGGATCATTCAAAAAGGATTTATCTTTATGGGAAATGTAGCCTCTTACCCCGGCTTATTTGTTGTCGGGGCCCAAAAATCGGGGACAACAACGCTTTATGCTTTGTTGCGCCAGCATCCCGACCTGTTCCTAGCCGACCGCAAAGAAAGCCATTTTTTCAATCATGATGGCGCATTGCCTGACAATTTAAGCGGCGCAAAGGTCTGGCCAATTCAAACGCATGCCGCCTATCTGGACCTCTTTGCGCAGGCCGGGGGGCGACTATGCGCCGAAATCTGCCCAACTTATTTGGTTTCAGAGCAGGCCGCGATGCGGATCAAAGCGGTGCGCCCGGATGCGAAAATCGTCATTTTGTTACGTGATCCGGTGCAGCGCAGTTTTTCGGCCTATCGTCATATGCAGGCCAGTGGGGCGGAAACGGCCCCGGATTTTAGCACGGCTCTGGATCGGCCAGAACGGCAACCGGACTGGGAATGGCAATCCATGGGGCAATATATCGCCGCTAGCACCTATGCGCCGCAAGTGGCCCGGTATCTGGACACATTTGGGCCTGATCAGGTGCGGGTGATTACCTTTGAAGCGCTCAAACGTGACCCAATCGCTGTGGCAAATGAGGTGTTGGATTTTGCGGGCTTGTCCCCATTGGCTGAAAACATAAGTCTGGGACAAACCAACAAAACCCAAGTGATCAACAACAAATTCGCCAGCGATCTGTTGATCAATCGCCGGTTTGGGGTGAAGACATTGCGCAAATTACTACCGCGCACATTGCGAGGGCGTATAAAGGAACGGATCGTGGCGTTGATGGCCCAGCCTCCTGAAAAAATCACCGCTCAGACACAGGCCCATCTAACGGCGCAATTTGCCCCGGACCGGCAGGAACTGGAACGACTGACGGGCCAGAGCTTTGCGGATTGGGGTCGCTGATGGTTGCCCAGATCGACAAAACAATGCTGCGCAAGCGGCCGATGAAAATTCCCGGTCGGGTGCTGTCTTGGGCCTTGATAGAAGGCCGCCCCCTGACCACCAAGGGGCAATGGATCAACGGGCTTGTTTTTGCCGGGTATCGGCTGGCGCAGATGATCCCAATGCGCAAAGGTGCGGATCGCCCCGTTTATATCATCGGTACAGGCCGGTCGGGGACCACTGTGTTGGGCACCTTGTTTGCCATGCATCGCGACACGGTGTTTCTAAATGAACCCAAAGCAATCTGGCATGCCGCCCATGGTCGCGAAGATATCATCGGGTCCTACACCACCGCCCCCAGCCAGATCCGGCTGCCCGCCCCAGAGGCGACCCCGGCCATGGCGCGCAAAATCGCGCGGATTTATTCCGGGGCGATGCGGGTAGGGCTGGCGCGTCGGGTCGTGGATAAATACCCCGAATTGGTGTTTCGGGTGCCGTTTGTGCTGGCCTTGTTTCCGCAGGCGCGGTTTATCGCGATCCTGCGCGACGGGGTGGATACCTGTTCTTCGGTGACGGGATGGTCAAAACGCAAAGGCGAAAATGTCGGCGATCAGGTCCATGATTGGTGGGGGCGTGACGGACGTAAATGGCAGATGATTGTGGATCAATTGCTGCCTGAACATGCGGATTTGGCGCCGTTGCAGGACCAGCTGCGGACCTGCATGGATCACCGTGATCGTGCCGCAGTTGAATGGATCCTGTCCATGCGCGAAGCCCGTGCCATGGCCGCACAGCACCCTCAGGTTCTGACCCTCACCTACGAAGATCTGTGCCAGAATCCAGAGCCTGTTCTGGCCCAAATGCTATCGCATTGCGATTTGGCCGATGATCCGGTGTTTGTGGATTACGCCAAAACCATCCTCAACAAAGCCGACAGTTATGCCACGCTGGAACTGCACCCTGATCTGGTGGTGCCGTTTCGCACGGAACTGCAAACCATGGGGTATCCGTCCGGTCCCGATCGGGTCACCGCGCGCGACGTCACACAGGATCATCCCGCATGAAGGTTCTGTTGATCACGCAGCATTTCGACATTGTCGGGGGCAGTGATGTGATGGTGCATCAGACCAAACGTCTGTTGCAGCAGGCCGGCCACGAAGTTGAGATATTTGCTGCCCGCGGCCCTGACCAGCCCGATGATGGGATCTATCCGGGCGCGGATCATTTTTATCGACCCTCACCCACCACAATTGGACGGTTTTTATATTCGGGGCAGGCGCGCAAACGGTTGGATGCGCTGCTGGATCGGTTTCCGGCAGATGTGGCGCATCTGCATATTCACTATGGCACGCTGACCTCGTCGATCCTTGCGCCTTTGCGGCGGCGCAACATCCGGATTGTGCAGCATTTGCATGAATATCGCAGCTTTTGTTCGGTTTATACGGCGCAACGGGGCGGGGAAACCTGTTTGGACTGCCGGGTTGGATCGTATTTTCCCGGACTTAAACATCGCTGCAACCAAGGGTCGTTGCTGCGATCCCTGATATCGACATCTGAAATGTATGTGGCCGACCGGCTGGGGGCCAAATCTGCGCCCGATCAGTTTTTGGCCGTGTCGCATTTTCAACGGCAAATGATCGTGGATCAGGGTCTGCCCGCTGATCGGATTGCGACGCTTTATAACCCAGTTGATAACATGTTTTTCCCAGATCAGATCCCGGATATGGCGGACCGCCACGGGGTGCTGTTTGTTGGGCGTATCGAAGCCTATAAAGGCGTGTTTGACCTGTTGGATGTGGCACAAACCTTGCCCGATACCCGGTTCACCTTTGTTGGGGACGGATCCGCGCGGGGGGACCTGGAACAGCGCGCGCAGGGGCTTGCCAATGTTCACATCCTAGGCAAACTGGACCGCGCCGACGTGATCCCCCATCTTTTGGGGCATCGGATGATGGTGGTGCCATCACGCTGGCATGAAACCTTTGGGCTGACGGCGGTCGAAGCCATGGCCACGGGCTGTGTTCCGATTGTCACCCGAATGGGCGGGCTGCCCGAAGTGGTACAAGATCAGACCGCCGGGTTTGTTGTTGAAATGGGGGATAAAACACAGATGCGCACCCGGATTTCAGAATTACATAGCGATGATGGTCTGGCGACAGATATGAGTGCGCAGGCCCACCTGCGGGCGCGTGATACGTTTTCAGAGGATCAATATCTGGGCGCATTGCTGGGTTGGTATCGAGAGACCGCACAGTGAGCGATTTAGCATCAATGCAGCCGGATAGATCAGCTCACAGCTGGGACGGACATCACGGCTCTCGCCGGAACCCTTGGGGCAGAGCCATTGTACATTGGACAATCCTGACAACCATTTTGCTCCTATTCTACAGTAAAGCATTGGCAACTTTTGTACCTGTATTTGGGTTTGTCGACGAACTGGTTCTATTGGTTGCATTGATGCTGTTACCCCATAGTCTGCTGTCAAAAACTTCACAGAATGGATTGCGTCTTTTGGCCATTGTCATCTTTGCGACGGCCATGTGGTTCATGCTGGCGTCTTTCATATGGGGGGATGGACGGTTGGCTAGTGGGCGGGCAGTTTTCTATACAATCCTAGGGAGCTTCGTTCACGTTAAGCTGTTTCTGTTTTGTTGGTTGGGGTTGTTTTTAGTACACTTTAGCTTTGTTCGAATTTCGGGACGTTTCATTACATTTCTAATTGTGACGATGATGGTGGGGTTTGCCTTTAACCATCTGGCTGAATCTACGTTCCTTGCCACATTCCCAATCGAATTGAGCGAACGGTTTGGCACCAAAAGGATCGTTGGATTTCACCTGACCAATGTAGCAGGCCCGACGTTTTTTGCCTTGTTTCTCATCAGTCGGTTGGCTGATTCCGTCCAAAAACACGGCCGGTTACCTTTGACACACTTTACCACCGCGACGGTTCTAGTGCTGTATATTTTTGTGATTTCAACAACGCGATCGGCCATCATTAGCTACTTTATTGGCGTTATGCTCGTGGTCATTGGAACCCAAAGCGGGCGCTGGCTTATTGTTGGGCTATCTGCGATTACGGCAATTCTCTCCATGTTTGCAGGCAATTTGGGCCTTCAGGATATTGAAATCATTCAATCCGGCCAAAGCATGTTGCGCGGGCTGTTTGTCGAACCCGACATCCGAATTTCACGGTCCATCATGATGTATTATGGATCGCAATTGGCTCTGGATCATTTCCCGGTAGGAATTGGTGTTGCCAATTACGCTTCTCCATATGCGGAACATTCGCCGATTTACAATCAATTGGGCCTAAGCGGTTTGATTTACATTCAGGCCTATAATGGTGTCATCGATAGCAACCTTGCCTCCATTTTTGGTGAATTAGGTTATTTGGGACTGGCGCTGATTATAACCAACTTGGCCCTTCTCTGGCGGGTCGCCTTGAAAAACACCACTGGTGCTGGAATGTTCATCAGCTACATCGCTTTGATCATCGTAATGAACAGTGTGACCTCCCCAGTTTTTTTTAAAGGGGATTGGTGTGTTACCTTTGCAATTTTGCTAATGAAGTTTTGGCAGGGGCGATCGAGGCAACCGAACAGTGAGTGGAACAAACCGCATGCAAGTTAACATCCTGGGAACACGCGGCATTCCGGCGTCACATGGGGGGTTTGAAACCTTTGTGGGGCGGCTTGCGCCTTATTTGCGCGACCAAGGTCACGATGTGGTGGTCTATTGTCAGCGCGACGCCCCCGCAGAGGGCCCCAAAGAAGACGATTATCAGGGCATCAAACGGGTGCATTTCACCCCCAAACGGGGCGGGCCCGTGGGCACAATGGAATTTGATCTGGCCTGTGTGCGGGATGTGGTCAAACGCCCCGGCGTGGATCTGGTGCTGGGTTATAACACTGCCATATTCAACGTGCTAGAACGGCTGCGCCGCCGCCCGGTGGTGATGAACATGGACGGGATCGAATGGAAACGCGCCAAATGGGGGATCGGCGCCAAGGCGTGGTTTTATCTCAACGAAGTGGCGGGTGCCAATCTGTGCCATGTGGCCGTGGCCGACCATCCTGAAATCGCCAAACATGTGCAGGCGCGGTGTTTCAAAACACCTGTGATGATCCCCTATGGGGCGGATAAAATCACCGATGCACCTGACGGACCTGTGCGTGATCTTGGGCTGGAACCGGGTCGCTATTTTGTTTCGATCGCCCGGGCGGAACCGGAAAATTCCATCCTCGAAATGGTACAGGCCTTTTCCAGCCTGCAGACCGATACCAAATGTCTGGTGCTGGGCAATCTGTCCGACGATGTGCCCTATCACCGCGCCGTTCAGGCCGCGGCGGGGGACAATGTGATTTTCCCCGGTGGGATCTATGATCCGGCCGCTGTCGCCGCGATCCGGTTTCATGCGCTGGCCTATTTACATGGGCATCAGGTGGGCGGCACCAATCCGTCCCTGGTCGAAGCGTTGGGGGCGGGCAATCCGGTGCTGGCCCATGACAACCGGTTCAACCGTTGGACGGCCGGGGCAGGCCAGTTCTATTTCAGCGACACAGCCAGTGCTGCCGCGCAGATGCAGCGCCTGCTGGATGATCCTGCCGCCGCACAGGCCGCCCGCGATGCAGCCCGCAATCGTCACGCCGAAGCGTTTTTGTGGGATGACGTGCTGAAAACTTACGAAGATGTGCTGATAGACACAGCCAACCGGCGGAAATAATCGGGCCCCGACAGGCCCGATCTGTTGCGGTTAGCGCGTGGCGGCTGTCACACCTGATGTGATCAGCGAGGGGGTGATCTGCTGGATCACACGGTTCCAGCGTGTCACGGGCTGTTCGGCCACAAAGATCACATCATCAGGGCGCAATTCAAACCGGGCGGCCAGGGTCAGGTTGGCGGCGTTGCGCGCATCCAGATGCCATGCGGTGACCGCGCCAAAATCCCTTGGATCGCTGGACGCACGCAGCACATAGATCTGCGACACATCCCCGGTGCGGGTTGGCACCCCATTGGCCCCATCAAACAGCGCATCCGCCAGGCTGGCCTGTTGCCCATAGGGCAGGGCATAGCGGCTCTGCTGGCCGACTTCGCCGGTCAGGTAGACATAGTCGCGTTCCACCGCGCCCAGTTCCATACGGGTCAGATAGTTCTGACGTCCTTCGGCCAGTTCGGCGCGGCGCAGGTTCACTTCCGTCTGTAACTCGGTCAGCGCGGCCTGCCGGGACCGTTGGCGCAATTCCACCAGCGTGATCTGCTGGGCGAAATAATCCTGCGCGTCATTCAATTCATAGGTCGTGTCCACAAAGATCGAATCCCCGTCCACCAGACGCAGCCGTTGCAGGTCAGGGCGGGTGCGGAAGTCTTCCATTGGGATCTGATAGAGCTGCCCGTCGCGGTAAATCCGGATCGAGGCATAGCTTTCGTCCGTCAATGCCGCGCCACCCGCGGCGACCAATGCTTCGCTCAACACCAACGGGGTTAGTTGCAACGGCACAGCCATAGGACGTGCCACAGCCCCGCCCACGGTGATGCGTTGTGAATTAAATTCCGCGATCTCAAGACTGAATGTCGGGTCTATCTGGGCGGAAATCAGGCTTTCGAACAGGGTGGCTTCGGCTTCTTCTAGGGTGGAACCCGCAATGACGATCCGCCCCACATTGGGGATATGGATCGCGCCATCATCCTGCACGGTATAGCCTTGGCGACTGTTTTGTGCGGCCAACAAACCGGACAATTGTTCCACCGAACTGCCCCCCGATGGGGTGGCCAGCAGCACCACATCGCCAACGCCGATGTGATAGGGACCAATCGCCGGGGTCTGAGGCACAGACAAAGACAGACGCCCCGGTGCAGGGGCCGTGGTCACAGGCGGGGTGGGCAAGGCGCCCGCGCCGCGCAACCCGCTGCCATAGCCCGCCGTTTGCGAAAACAGCGCCGGCAAGGTGCGCGGTGCATAAGGCGCGCGATTGGCCAGGCTGACGGTTTCGCCATTCAGGGCCACAACCCGCAGGGCTGTGTCTTCGGTGACGCCTGCATCCACAACAGGGCTGCGATATAGGTTGCCACAGGCGGACAACGCCCCGGACATTGCCAGAACCAAACCTAAAACAGTCAGATGACGCATGTTTTTCTCCCTGTGAGGCTTAGACGCGGGGTCTAAGCAGGATTTCTCCGCTGAAATCACCAATCCATTGTCGGGATTGAATCACGCGGCTCGTTGTTGGGTTTATCCAATACAGATTGACGAAACTTTGATCCAGAGAGTTACAGCTCTCGGCCCAAAGCAGGGCAGGGACGTTGCCATTTTCCGTCAGGACATTGGCCGCGCCGCGCGTTTCGATCAGGCATTGATAAGTTCGTGTGCGGGTGGTGTCATCGCCCAGCAGATAGGTGTGGAACCGTTCGGTGATCACGCCAGCGCGGCGCGCCCGAATGGCGCGACGGGTTGCGCTGGCCTCCACAGCCAGCAGCCCCTGACCCACGCCGCGGGTGCCCATCACCATGCCATCTTCGACCAGAATACCGGCCCCATCTGCGGCCAGCCATGTTTGCACACCGTCGCGATTCTGGGCCAAAAGCAGGGTCGAATTCAGCCCAGTTTCCATAAACCGGACCTGCAATTGTGGGGCGTCGGCCTGCATCAGCGGCACAAAGCGGGGCGAAAATTGTGGCTGATCGCCCCATTGCCCCCCACAGCCCGCCAACAGCAAAAGCCCGGCCAATGCCGCATTCCGCATAGACATGATCATCGGAAAAACCGCCCCCATTGATCGGTCAATTCAGGCTGGCGATAATCCCGCACCACCCCATAAAGCCGGTTATTGACGTTCAGCCGTGCGCCGCCATCGCGCACAACAGGCCGGATGACACTGATCCGCGCATCGCGTGACGGTTCCCCTGACAGCCAGCTATTGGGGATCTCAATCCGAATGCCTTTGTCAAACGACCCTTCGCCGAAATCGGTAAACGGCACATCGGTTAGGGTCATAAACGCCCCAACCTTAAAGCCATTGTTGAATTCCCGATCCAGCGACAGCGTTGCGCCGTAATCCCCGGCCAGATAGCGCCCGACATCCAGTTGCGCGTGAAAATCATTGCCCAGATCGTAGTAAACCGATGCATGCCCGGTCAGGACGTCATAATCCTGAAACCCAAACAGCATGTCAAAATCCCGCTGCACGGCATAATTCAACTCGACCCCCGCCGCCAAACGGCTGTTGACCGGGAACCACAGCATTTCGCCGGACACACCGCCATACATGTTTTCCAGATAGCCCACCGTGACCCGGCCAAACATATCCTGCCCCAGACGGGTGAAATATTCAGCCGTCAGATAATTGATTTCCAGATCGCTTTCTTGGGCATAGCGTAGGGCATCTGAACGCACGTGCTGGATCACCGAATTGGACAGACGGTTTGATCCATCAATATTGCCCCAAAGCGGCTGACGCATCAGGCCCGAAAACACCAATCCGGGATTGGGGGAATACCGCGCATGCAGCTGTAATCCGAAATCACCCCGCACCGGGGTTTGCGGTTCAAACAGGGAAAAGGCCGTATAGGGTGTCAGGCTCCAATCGAATTCGGACCCGTTAAAGTCAGGCGTTGTGCCATGGGCATCCGAAAACTGCGCCCGACTTTGGCTGAGCCAATCCCCCTGCAGGTCGAACTCTAATTCAGACAGATCAGCACGGGTTAGGGTCACATTGGTCTGTGCCATGCCCTGCACAACAAAGGTGATGTCGAATTGGCTGACATGGGGGGGCAAAGTATTGGCCAGCACCCGCGCGGCACGTCCCAGCGCTTGGGCTTCGGCCTGATAAGTGTCGTTGCGCATGATCAACCGAGCGGTGTTGCCGGTGATGTGCAACCCCATAAAATGCAGCCCCTCGGCCGTCAATTGTGCGGCAACCTGATCCTGTAGGGCATTGGGGCTGGCCCCCGGCTGGTTCCAGCTGGCCGCGGCCACAGAACTGAGCGGCGCCAAAGGCACAGGCGCGCTGTCCAACCCACCGGGCACACGCGGCTGCGCCGGGTCCAGCTGATAGCTCAGCCGCAGCCCCAGATCGGTGCCTTGCATGTAATACGCCCCAAGGCTGAACCCGTTTTCAAAGGCATATGAGGCCCCCAAATTGATCGGGCCGGGTTCGGGCATATCGTTGAATTGCCGTTCGTTCAGATAAAGATCCGGGGAATACTCAACAAACAGGTTCAGACGATCCGTCGCCTGCCATTCCAGCCCGCCAAACAGCGCCACATCGCCGCGAAACCACGATCCGGCATCCAATTGCCCGGTCTGATCATTGTCCCCGGCGCGCGGGTCAGGGCGGGTGGCGAAATAATCGGAAAACCAGGATAGCGGCGAGTCAAACCCACCGCGATTGGCCAAACGCCCCCAACCCAGCCCGCCTGTCACGGTCAAACGTGGGGATACATGTTTGGTCGCCACCAGATATTCACTGCTGTAAATCCCCGTGCCGCCAAAATCGCGCAACCCCACGGCGATGGCAGGGCGGTTTGATGTTTCTTCGGCCAGTAGAAAATGCAGATCAAAGCTGCGATCCCAACGCGTATCGGCAAATTCATCAATGTCGTCGATGATCGAATAGCGAAATACACCATAGGTGCGCGGCGTGATCTGAAAAGTCAGCGAATGACGCAGATTATTGCCAAAATACCCCGATGTCAGCGCCAGATTGCCGTCTTCTAGAACCATGGCCGTTGGCAAATCTGCCAATCCGGGCGTGCCATAAAGCGACAATTGCTCTGCATGCACATGACCCGGCAATATCACCCCCAAAAGGGCACACAGTATCTGTCTGGCTCTGAGGCGACCCATATTTGTTCATTCCAACTGCTTCGTGCTTCAATCATTCTTCTATGCCGGGAGCCGCCCACACGAGCAACATTGACGCAGGCAGCCGGGGCAATTTGGCGACACCTGTTGCCAATCCACCTCCTATTTTTGGGGCGATAACAACGAAAGATTACTCGACAAAAAAAGCAAAAGCTGACACAGAGCAGAGACTTTGTTAACAAAATTGCATGTCTCTCTGATTATCAGTTTGACGACAAAAAAACGACTATGATGGCGGCCAATTTGGGTCGAAACGGGAAGCTAAACGATGAATACAGGCCAAAGCCCGCAGACCAACGCCTATCCCTCTTCTGTGCAGACAAATGACGATGATCTGATCGATCTGGGCCAACTGCTGACGACATTGTGGCGTGGAAAGCTTGTTATAATGTTGTTTTTACTGATTTTTTCGGCTCTTTCGGGCTATTATGCCTATCGGGTTGCGACCCCCTATTATCGGGCCACAACCGTGTTGATGCTGGAAACGGAACAACAAAGTATCGTTGATCTCACATCCGTTGTGTCGGGCCTGTCTGGGGATACGGCCGAACTGAATTCCGAAATCGAAGTGCTGCGCAGTCGTGAATTACTGGGTCGGGTGGCCGAGGTTGAAAATCTGATCGCTGATCCGGAATTTAACGCCCATCTCAACCCGCCTGCTCTGAAACGTCAGATCAAAGTCTGGTTAGGGCTAGAAAGTCCGCGCGCCGAGGCGGGTCAGGAACGCCAGCAAACCGATGTGGTGTCTACGCTGCTGGACAGTGTCAGCGTGCGCAACGTCCCTAACAGCTTTGTGTTTCAGGTGGTGGTTACCAGCGAAGATCCCCGCAAAGCCGCCCGTTTGGCAGACCAAGTCGGCCAGCAATATATTCTGTATCAACTGGACGTAAAATTTGAAGCAACCCAAACCGCATCCACATGGCTGAGTGGGCGGGTGGCCGAATTGCAGCAGGAACTGGAAGGCGCAGAAGCTGAAGTGTCAGAATTCAGCGCCAATTCTGAACTGATCAGCCCAGAAACCCTAACGGCCATGGAAAACCAGCTAAAAGAACGCCGCGACCGATTGGCGGGTTTGCAGGTGGCGCGGGAAACCGCCAGCGCCAATCTGGCCGCGCTGGTCGCTGTCCAGGATGGCACCCCCCAGCAACAGGCCGACGCGGCAGATGATGCTCAGCTTACCGCGTTGTTGCCCAGTGATGGATCCCCGGTTCCCACACGGTTCACCATCCAGTTCCGTCAAATCCTGTCGCGCGCTGAATTACAGGCCAACCGTGCCCAGTCCCAATTGCAATCCGTGCAGGATTCTATCGTCACGCTTGAGGCTGAAATCGCCAGCCAGGGTCAGGACCTGATCCAGCTGCAGCAGCTGACCCGCGAAGCCGAAGCCAGCCGGTTGCTCTATGAATATTTCCTTGGCCGGCTCAAAGAAACATCCGCCCAAGAAGGCATCCAACAAGCGGATAGCCGCATCCTGTCACATGCGGTTGTTCCGCGCGAACCGGCTGTGCCGCGCAAATCCCTGATTGTGGTGATGGGCGCGATGTTGGGGGGGATGCTGGGCGTTGCTTTGGTGCTTATTCGGGAAATGCGGAGCAAAACCTTCCGGACTTCCTCTGAGCTGGAAACCTTTGCGCAATTGCCGGTCATGGGGGCCATTCCGCAAATACCGGGGCGCAAACGCCAGGACATTCAGGATTATCTGGCGTCTAAACCGGCCTCAATCGCAGCCGAAGCGGTGCGCAACCTACGTACATCGGTGCTGCTGTCGAATGTGGACAATCCCCCGCAAGTGATCATGACCACATCGTCTATCCCCGGCGAAGGCAAAACCACGCTGTCCTTTGCGCTGGCGCAAAATCTGGTTGGGATGGGAAAATCCGTACTACTGATCGAAGGCGATGTGCGCCGCCGGACATTCACCCAATACATGACGGCCCAGCAGGAACGCGGCTTGATTTCGGTTCTGTCTGAACGCTGTGATGCACGGGACGCCATTCAGGTTGATGAACGTACCGGCGTGGATGTCTTGATGAGCGAAGCCAGCAACGTCAATGCCGCAGATACATTGTCATCCGCCAGCTTTGCCCGGTTTATCGCGGATATGCGCAGTCAGTATGACTTTGTGATAATCGACACGCCGCCGGTTCTGGTGGTGCCCGATGCCCGGATCATCGCCCAGCATGCCGATGCGATCCTGTTCAATGTGCGCTGGGATAAAACATCCCGCCAAATGGTGCGCGATGCGCTG
Organism: Aestuariibius sp. HNIBRBA575; assembly: GCF_040932005.1. NCBI lineage: Bacteria > Pseudomonadati > Pseudomonadota > Alphaproteobacteria > Rhodobacterales > Paracoccaceae > Aestuariibius > Aestuariibius sp. HNIBRBA575. The sequence continues at coordinate 57,056 of NZ_CP162415.1, read as the reverse complement.
GGGCAATTGGCCAGCGTGGGCGCACAGGTCAATGGGTTGGTGCTCAACAACATCAATCTGCGCGGCTTAAAGCGATACGGCTACGGCGCCTATGGCACCTATGGCAAAAAATACTACACCAACTGATCGATGACCCGCCCACAGCATATCCCTCTGCCTGATATCGCCAAAGGGATTGGGATCATATTGGTGGTGTTTGGCCATGTCTGGCGCGGCCTGGCCGAAGCCGGGCTTCTGCAGAAGGGGGCGGTTTTTGAAACGGTGGATGCAGCCGTCTATGCCTTTCATATGCCGCTGTTTTTTGTATTGTCGGGCTGGTTTTTTCCACAGCTTTTAACCCGAGGCACAGCCGTCACCTTTGTGGGGCGTATCAGTCAACGACTGTTTTACCCGCTCTGCCTATGGACTTATATTTTTATCGCCTTCAAAGTTCTGGCCGGCAGTGCCGCCAACAGCCCGCTGGGGTTGGATGCCTTTTTGCGCTGGCCCGTTCCCGGTTATTTGCACCTGTGGTTCCTCTGGGCGCTGATTGTTCTGCAATTGGGGGGGCTTTTGATGCGCCCCCTTGTGCGACGATGGCCGGTTTTTGTGGCGCTGGGGGGCATGGCTGCGGCGATGACCGTGCTGCAATCAGGTCTGTGGCTGAGCCCGTTATGGCACCAAGCCCTGAAAATGGCGCCTTATTTCTTTGGGGGCATGGTGCTGGGTCAGTTTAAATGGCCGCAGATCACAGGCGGTCTGTGGGTCGGGCTCGGGGTGTTTGTCATCAGTGATATCGGGCTGATACTTGACGTTGCCCCCCGTGGCTTTGCCCAATCAAGCCTAACCGTTTCTTGTGTTGGGGGCTTGTTATTTGCCTTGCATCATCTCCGCTCAGAGAGGCCGATCTGGGCTGGGGTGCAACGGATCGGGCAATGTTCGCTGGCGATCTATCTCTGTCATACAATCCTATCTGCTGGGTGGCGGATTGGGCTTGTGCAACTTGGAATAACCGCGGTGCCGATCCACCTGATCACCGGGGTTGGCATTGGGGTGCTGATGCCAATGCTATGGCACCACCACAAGGTTTCCCCCAAGATCAGGTTGGTGTTTTTCGGGCAAGCCTAGCCTTGCGCCGCTCTTGGAGGCGAAACCGCAGGCTGCGCCATGTTGAGCGGGCCAAATCCGCGACATCTGACAGGGCAATGGATTTACGGCGACGCTCAAATCCCAGCGCGTCGATCTGACGGTTACAAAGCCCGGAAACCAAGGCATGTTCCAGCCCAGTCAACACACGTGCCGGCTCAGATTGTGGGGCATTTCCATGGGATGAATTGGGGCGGGGCGGTTTGGTGACAGCCCCCACCGATCCAAGCGACAAAAATGACGACAGCGTTTCCGCCGTCTGCTGTGTGTCGCGCGTTAACGCATCAAAGGTGATCAGGCAGGTGCGATCGGGATGTAATTGCATTTCACGCTGTGCCGCGCGCGCCGCCATCCGCCAATACAGCGCATAAAACACCGGGTGATACCGATCCGGGTGCCCGTCCTGCGAGTCCACCGGCATAAACTTAAAGGATTTCAGCACGTCGTGGGGCTGACGCAGCAAAAACACAACCCGCGCATCCGGATATTTGCGACGCAGATTGTCCAGATTGCGAAAGGCCTTTGGCAGTTTATAACCCCAGCGGGATTTCCCTGCCCGCTGTGCCAGACGGATCATCCATTCCTTTTGCAGATCCATCCAATCAATAGGTTGCGCGCCAATCGCCTGTTTCAGCGCCGCATTCATCGGGTCCACTTCGTCCTTGGACATGTTGGGAATAGCATAAGATCCAAATCGCAGCCGCGCCCGAATTTGCCAGCCCAGAAAAAACAGCAACTTGTCCAGCTGGCCTTCGCCCAAGGGGCCGGTTGCGCCGATCTCCTTGGCTTTGTCCTGCAGATACAGATCGTCAAACACATAAAGATCCGGCAATTGCGACAAAACATGACTGAGGAACGAAGACCCCGACCGCGGGAGCCCAACCACAATAACCGGCGCATTATCCGTGTCCGGTCGGGTGAGAAGATCTGAACTTAACAATGTGTCTGTCATTGCGAAACTGCCCTGCGCTTGCGTGAATATTTAGGAGGCTGAACAGCCATTTCGGGGGGGGATTGTGTCTGTCCCAACACCGCCCATAACGCCCCCGCCAATAGAAACAGCGGTGCGACAAGCGACGAATTGGGGATCAGGTCAACCAGGTTGGCCGTCACCATCAGGCCGATCCCGGCTTCGATTCCTGAATTTTGGCGATTGCCCCGCAATGCCAGCAGGATCGGTGGCATACAGAGCAGGAAAAACCGCCCCAAATAGCCCAGCCAGCCAAAAACCCCGATCTGAATGATCCACGACCCGTCCGTGACAGATAAATCGCGCCCGGTCCGGTCATCAAAAACCCGGTTTCGTGACCAAAGCCCCCAACCGGCCAATGGTTTTTCATTGGCGTGTTCCAGCAGCAGATCTTCGTTATCCAGGCGAAATGACAGGGATTGTGCGCGGGCTGGATTGATCCGTTCGGCCTGATCAATGATGGCATCAATCGGGATCAGTCCCGCCCCCCGCGCCAAGGGATAAATCAACACAATCGCAGACAGGCTGGCGGCCGCCAGCAATTGCACCCGGCGCCCGGTCATCAGGATCAACGGCACAAAAGCCATCGCCAGCATTGTCGCGCCCAGATTGCGCGATAGATACAGGATTGGAAAAAACCACAAACAGGCAAACAGCCATAACACCCGGTTTTTAGGGTTCGGATCACCACGCACCAAAATCGCTGCGGCCATCGTGGCCAGACACAGGAACATCCCAACCCGCAACCCGTGGCCCACAAACCCCATGGCTCTAAACTGACCGCCGCGAACATGTTGCGCAAAGGAATGGGTATGAAACCCGTATACCCACCGATGCAATTGCGGGCTGAGCCGCCATTCGATCAACACCAGAACCGAATAAAACAGCCCCGCAATAACGAACACTTTTAGCACAGAGATTAAAACATCCCGGCGGCCCAATGTCGCGCGCGCCAACCAGAACGGCAACAGCACCACAATCAGGTTTTGCGCCATGGCCAACGTATCATAGGGCCGCATCGCAGGCAGGACCAAAGGCCCATAAAACAACGGTTCCCGATTGGTCCGCCATGTGACAAAACAGGCTACAATCAACATCACGACAACCAAATTACACAAGCGCTGCCAGCGGGGATATTGGCGCCGGGATTTGCGTGTGGCTTTGGGGGAATCCACCCCCCCGTTTTCTGGGCTGGCTTGGTCTCTTAGGCGGGCGCGTCGCGCGGCGATCTGATCCTGTTTTTTAGATTTGCGTCGCGCCAATAACAGACACAGCATCGCGGCCAGCGACGGCACCAGAACCTTATCAAAGGTTGGCAGGACCGGCAGGTTAATCCCGATCTTTTCAGGCAGCAGCAGATACCCCCACAGCACCGAAATGACCACCGCCTGACCTTCGGGCCAGCGGCGGAAAATCAGCGCGGTGATCGGAAACCACGCAAAAAGCATAAAATAAGCAAAAGCAATTTGCAAAACTTAGCCAACCTTAAAGCGACGACCCTTGGAACCTGTCACAGAACCCCATCCAAGACGAGATGTCTTTTCTCTGAGACAGAGAATTTCGCGAAATGCCACAAGTTCTAGCTTGCGACAAAATTGGATTTAATTCATCAACAAACACATTATTTGTGCTTTTTTCCGGAGAAAATATACTTGCCATGGACTTTGGAGACGCAACCGCCCCCCCTTATGAGTTGCTGATTTCTATCATCAATTACAAAACAGCACAGATGACATTGGATTGTCTGAATTCTGTCGTTGCAGACCTTGATGCACATCGCCCAAACCTATCTGTGAAGGTTGTTGTCATCGATAATGCTTCGCATGACGGATCTGCTGAAACAATTGACCATTGGATAAAGACATCTCAGGAATCTGACCGGGTTACCCTCATTCAATCGGATAGGAACACTGGGTTTTCCGGGGGGCATAATCTGGGCCTGACCGCAGCCCGTGCAAAGTATTATCTGATCCTGAATTCTGATGCGGTGTTGCGGCCCAATTTCTGCAGTGCAATCTTGAACGCAGCACAAAGCCAACCCGAAATTGGCCTGTTTGCGCCCCGGTTGGAACATGAGGATGGCCAGGCGCAAATCAGCTGTTTCCGGTTCGCTTCAATTCTGTCGGAGCTGGATCGGGGCGCAAAGACCGGGCTGATTTCAACGATGTTGCGACACACCCAGATTGCATTGGGTACCCCGCCTGATCCCACCCAGATCGAATGGGCCAGTTTTGCCTGTATTTTGCTGTCCGGAAAAATGCTTGGACATGTTGGATTGATGGATGATGGCTATTTTCTATATTTTGAAGATTCCGAATATTGTCTACGGGCGGCCAGGGCAGGGTGGAAAATCGCCTATATCCCAGACGCGGTCGCCGTGCACTTTCGAGGGGGATCAGCCCCTGTCAAAAGCTTGTCCGCGCAGAAAAAGCGCCTTCCTGGTTACTATTACGCGTCTCGCACCAGGTTTCTGTATCAACGATACGGTCATCTGGGATTGTTGGCGGCCAATATTGCGTGGAGTATGGGGCGGGGCATTGCCTGGGCCCGGCTCCTCTTAGCGCGTACCCCTCCCAAAGCGCACCAAGCTGAATGGCGTGATATCTGGACCAATTTCAGCTCCCCACTTGGGGCCTCTCGCGCACCCGAGTAAATAGTATGAATCAGCCTCCCTCTCTCCCCGACTTCATCATCATTGGTGCCATGAAATGTGGCACTTCAACACTTGCCGCGCAGCTTAGCGCTCAAGAAGGTCTGTTCATGACCACCCCAAAGGAACCCAATTTCTTTTCTGATGATGCCGAATTTTCCCGGGGGCACGACTGGTATCAATCGCTCTATTCAACCGCCCAGACCGGTGATCTATGTGGCGAAGCCAGCACACACTACACCAAGCTGCCAACCTATCCAGAGACACTTCCACGCTTGTTGGCCAGTGGCGCGACCCCAAAACTGATTTATATCCTACGTGATCCAATTGAACGCCTGATCTCCCATTATATTCACGAATGGACTCAAGGTGTCATGCAGGGTCCGATTGAACAGGCTGTCACGCGCCATCCGGAGTTACAGGCTTATAGTGAATATGGGACCCAAATTTCTCCTTGGGTGGATGCCTATGGCTCAGATAACATTCTAATCCTTAACATGGCACAACTCAAAACAGATCCCCAAGCGATGCTAATGCAGGTGGGCCAGTTCCTACAACGACCTGATTTGGCCTGGCAAAATGATCAAGCCCGAGTAAACGTGTCCAGCGAACGTATCCGTAAACGCCCACTGGATCGGTTGTTGATCGGCAACCCGGTCGCAACCTGGTTGCGCCGCAGCCTTGTCCCCCAAAGCCTGCGCGATGTTGTGAAGGCCAAACGTCAGATTCAAAATCGACCCAGCCTACCCCTTCCGATGCGCAACAATCTGATCACAACATTTCGCGCGGATCGCCAAAAACTGCTTAGAATGTTCCCAGATCGCCCAGAGCTCTCCGGCATCTACCCGGATCCATCCTGATGCATTCCGCCCCTATAAGCATCGCCGCCATCGTGATTGGCCGCAACGAAGGCGATCGTTTGGTGCAATGTCTGACATCCCTGCGCGGGTTTGACAGGATTGTGTATGTGGACAGCGGATCAACTGATGGATCCGTGGAAATGGCACAGGGGCGCGGCGTCGAAGTTGTGGCGTTGGACATGCGCCAAAAATTCACCGCAGCCCGGGCGCGCAATGCGGGCATTGCGCAGCTTTCAGGCTCTAATCCACCTGAATTTGTCCAATTTCTGGACGGGGATTGCGAATTGCAGGGCGGTTGGCTGGATCAAGCCAAGGCCCATCTGATCGCCCATCCTGATATCGCCGTGGTCTGTGGGCGGCGGCGGGAACGGTTTCCCGACGCATCCCTCTATAACGCGCAATGTGATCGGGAATGGGACACGCCTATCGGGCAGGCCCGCGCCTGTGGCGGCGATGCCTTGATGCGTTTTGACGCTGTGCAACAGGTGGGCGGCTATAATCCCGGTTTGATTGCAGGCGAAGAGCCTGAAATGTGTGTGCGTCTGCGTGCCAAAGGGTGGAAAATCTGGCGGATCGATGTGGAAATGGCGCTGCATGACGCGGCCATGACCCGGTTTTCACAATATTGGAAACGCGCCCGGCGATCCGGTCATGCCTTTGCCGAAGGGGCCTTTTTGCACGGATCCCCGCCTGAAAAACACTTTGTCAGCGAAACAAAACGTTCGGCCCTATGGGGGCTGGGGATACCGGCGCTGATCGTATTTTTGAGTTTGATCAGCCCTTGGGCGTTGATGCTGATCTGGGTCTATCCCGCCCAAATCCTGCGCATGGCACGACGGGACGGGTTCACCAAACTGGGGTGGCAAACCGCGATATTGCTGACATTGGCGAAATTCGCCGAAGGGCAGGGTGTGCTGGAATTTCACCTGCGCCGGTTGCTGAACCGTCCCGCCGGGCTGATCGAATATAAATAGCGATCAGGAATAACCGTAGGAATAGCCGTACTTGCTGCGATCCCCATCTTCGGGGAAATTGCATTTGTTCAGCACAACCCCCACCAGATTGGTCAACCCCACCAGCCGTTCTTCGATTTTTTCGATCTGGCTGGGCGGGGTATGTTCGGCTTCGACCACCAAAATCACCCCATCAATGTGACGCAAAAACCCCAGCGCATCATCCACCACCAGAAACGGCGGCATATCAAACAGCATCAGGTCAGGTTCATAGGCCTGCTCCGTTTCGCTGAGAAAGGTTTCCATCTGATGGCTTTGCAGCAATTCAGACGATTGTGACACAGGGCCCCGGTTCAAGCCAAAGGCCAGATTGGCCCCATACCGTTGGACATTGTCCTGCAAAGGCACCTGCCCGGTGATCACCTGTCCCAGATCCGAGGCAGGTTGCTGCCCCAGCAATCGGTGCATCGCCGGGCGGCGCAAATCCAGATCAAACACCATCGTGCGTTGAAACGGCAACCGCCCCAAAGCAAAGGCCAGATTGGTCAATGTGGTGCTTTTGCCTGCATTCGGCGCCGGAGACGTGATGGCGATCCGTTTGTATTTCTTGCGCTGCACCTCGTCGCGCAACCGGGTGCGCAACAGGTCATAGGACCCGGCTTCGGCAACGCCGTCCTGGGCAATGATCCGGTTCTTGGCCAGCGTTTTCAGATCCACATTCATCCGCGGCAAGCTGTCCCAGACATCTGCGTTACCAGACGGGGCAACAGGGGCCGGATGCCCCGCCCGCAAAGCCGAAGATCTGGGCTGCGTGACAGGCCCGGCTTCGGTTTGACCTTGGCGGCTGGCGCGGGCTTTTTCTAATGCACGTTGCAGTTTTTCCACAGACCCGTCCCCTTACAAATAAAAGCCAAAACGCGACGCCAATCGCGCGATCACCACATCCAGCGGCATATAATACACATGGAATGCATAAAGCCCGCCCGGAATGGTCAGGAAAATCACAATCACCACAAAGCTGCGCATCGCAAACCGACGGCGTTTTTCACGACGGGTGCGCATATAAGGAATGGTCGCCAGTGGGGTGATCCCCATGCCCCGGACCAAATCCGCCGGACGTTTGATTGCGCTGGACAGGAATTCCAGCGCCACAATCAGCCCCATCCCGGCAAACGCCCCGCCCAGAACACCGCCCGCGGCCACAAGTTTGCGGTTGGGTTTATAAGGATCCGACGGAATGGCCGGTTGTTCGATCACGGTCACACGCTGACCTTGGGACAGGGTTTCAATCCGTTCCCCGGTTGACGCGCGCGCCAGCCGATCAACAGCCGTGTTATACTGGGCCTGAATATTGTCGTAATCCCGGTTCAACGCCTCCAGCGCGATGGCATTGGCCGGGGTGGCTGCAATGGATGTTTCGATCTCGACCAATTGGGCTTCGTAGCGGGTCTTTTCTTCGGCCAGCTGTTCCAGTCGGGTTTCGATTTCTGACACTTGCAGACCAAACATAATCTGCGCCGGGTCTTGGGGGGCTTCGACTTCGGTTTCGGTTGCAGGGGTCGTATCTAGGCTCTGTTCCAGCTGAAGAACCCGATTACGCAACGCCAGAACCCTTGGGTTTGTGTCTGAATAGACCGCTTCTAGGTCGGTCAGCTGCACACGCATTTCAGCCAGACGACGCTCTTCGGGGCTCATTTGGGTGGGGGTCGGCGCGGTCGTGCGTCCGGTTGCGTCAAACACCTGGATCAACCGTTCACGCTGTTCAATCTGGCCAGACACTTCGCGGTCGATCTGGGCAATCCGATCCTGCACATTCAATTGCAAGGTACGCAGGTAATTCAGCCCCTCAGGCAGGGCGGCGGCATTTTCGTTTTTAAAGCTCAGAATGCGCGCGCTTTGTTGGGACAATTCGTCGCCCAGACGGGTCACTTCTTGGCGGAAAAACCGTTCGGTCTGACCGGCGCGGGTGGACCGATATTGTGCGTCTTCTTCTTGCAAGAAGGTCAGATATTCATCCAGAACCGCCGCCGTGATCCCGGCGCGCGGACTGTCAAAGGACAGGGTCATCAGCGTCGCCTGATCCCGCCCGGTAGAACTGCGCACGGATGTGGCACTGCGCATGGCCTCTACGATTTCATCCGGGTTCATGCGGCCCTGATCGGCAAAGGGGCGCAGCCGGTTGGCCACATCCAACAGGTTGTCACGGGTCAGCAGGCGGGTTTCAAAGATCTGCAATTGTTCGCGCGCGGCCACATCCACGGTCGATTCCGCCAGATCGCCGGGGATCTGCGCGCTTTCGACCAGCAGGCGAGCCTGAGATTGATACACCGGGGGCAGGCTGAACGCAGCAAAGACCCCAATCGCGGACAAGGACAGAAACACCAGCAGAAACAGCGGCAGACGACGCCAGAACAGCGCGAGGTAAAACCGGATTTCTGTCATCATGGCCGCGTCTCCTGATCTGTACTGCGCAGAAAGACATCCGATTCCATCACGCTCTGGACATCCTCGGCGGTGGCGCTGGTCTGATCCTGCCCCCAAGCATAAAGCAAAGCCAAATCACAAAGTTGATTGAGAATACGGGGAATGCCGCCCGCATGTTCGTGGATCATGGCAATGGCACTGGCGGCGATTTCCGTACCGGTGCCGCCCACATTGGTCAGCCGGTGATGGATGTAATCGCTGGTTTCATCTGCCGTCAGCGCCTGTAGATGGATGGCCGCGGTAATCCGCTGGGCCAGTTGGCGCATATTGGGATGGCGCACCGTGTCGCGCAATTCGGGCTGGCCCACCAACAGCAATTGCAGCAATTCATCTTTGCCGGAATTGATATTGGTCAGCATCCGCACCTCTTCGAGCCCCTCTTGGGACAGGTTCTGGGCTTCGTCGACGATCAGCAGCACCCGCCGCCCGGCCGCATATTCGGCCAGCATAAAATCCTGAAAGGCGTGAAACACAGTCACGTAATCCGCATGAGGTTCCAGCGGCAGATCAAACGCCCTGAGCACCCAGCGCAGCAGATCATGCCGCCCGCCCTGCGCATTGGAAATCAAACCCACCGTGACCCCGTCATCCATCTGACGCAACAGGGTCTGAACCAGCGTGGTTTTGCCCGCACCAATTTCCCCCGTCAGCAATGTGACCGGGGATCGCGTGAACAATCCGTATTGCATCACATCAAATGCTTTGCGGTGCTGAGACGACCAAAACAACAAATCCGGGTCGGGCAATAGAGTAAAGGGTCTCTCGGAAAATCCGAAATGTTCCAGATAAAGTCGCTCTGACGCCATTTATAACCCCAATAAATATATAGACGGCCCAAAAGAACCGGCCTCGCATTCCTTACAGAAACCTGCCAAGCCCTGCAAAGATGAAAACCAACTTTGTTAAATTGTAATTTGCCATTATACGACAGGACCTAGCAAACCCGCGTATTTATGAGCCATCTTCTTTGGTCTCACCGTCCTTTTTCGCTTCTTATCTCTTGGAGATTTCTTTGACCCGCATTTTTCTTGTCCTGACACTGGCCCTTGGATTGGCTGCATGTAAATCCGCCGAGGAACGCGCCGCAGAACATTTCGAAACGGCGCAAGAATTATTGGCCCAAGGGGATGAATCCCGCGCTTTGGTGGAATTGCGTAACGCGTTGCTGCGTGACCCGACATTACGGGATGCGCGGCTGATGTTTGCCGAAATTCTGATGGAACAGGGCCGCACACGGGATGCGTTTGGGCAATATGTTCAGATCATCGAATCCATCCCACAGGACCTAGAGGCAAACCGCGCTCTGGCGACGCTCGCCTTTGAAAGTGGCGCATGGGAAGAAGCCGCCAAATATGCCGGGACGATCACATCGATTGATGATCAGGATGTGCCGGCCTTGGCGATTCTCGCGGCGCTGGATTATCGCAAAGCGGTTCTGGACAATGATCTGGCCCGTCAGGCCGATGCCACACGTCGCGCCACGGCCCTGATCGCACAGGACCCGACATTGCTGTCTGTGCACCGGATTTTGATCACCAGTGCCCTGCGGGACAACCGCCCGAATGACAGTCTGGATCAGGCCGAGCTGGGGCTGGAACATCACCCTCAGGACCGCGATCTGAATCTGGCCAAGCTGCAATCGCTGAACCTGCTGGGCATGGGCCCTGAGGTCGAAACCCAGCTGCTGCATATGACCACCCTGTTTCCCGAAGATCAGGACGTACAGCGGATGTTGATGGATTTTTACGTGCGGGCCGGACGTATTGACGACGCTTTGTCATGGCTTCGCGGCCGCATTGATCCCGACAGTGACATTGCCGATAACCGGCTGATCTATCTGCGCATTCTGGGCGAGGCCAAATCCAGTCAGGTGATGCTGGCGGAACTGACCGACATGCTGAACCAAACGCCGTTGCCCACAGACATAGAAGCGAACCTGCTGGATTTTATTATGATCAAAACCGGGGCCAGTTTTGCCCATGGGGATCAGGACGCGGCCATGGCTGAACTAGAGCAATCCATCGATGGGATGGAACCGTCCGAAGATGTAAACCAAATCCGGGTGCAACTGGCCCGGATGCGCGACGCTGTGGGCAATAATGTCGGCGCACGCGCGTTGATCGAACAGGTACTGGACCATGATGCGGGGCAGGTCGAGGCGTTGAAGATGCGGTCGCTCTGGCTGATCAGCGACGACAAAACCGCCGAAGCGATCCGCAACCTGCGCGAAGCTTTGGCCAATTCACCCAATGATTCAGAAACCGTATCGTTGCTGGCTTCGGCCTATCGCCGCGAGGGACGGATTGAATTGATGGCGGAAATGCTGTCGCGCGCTGTAGAAATGTCCAATCGCGGCCCCAATGAAACCCTGCGCTATACCGCCTATCTGAATGAACAACAGGAATATGTGTCGTCCGAATCGCTGTTGCTGGATTCCCTGCGTCAGAACCCCAGCAATCTGCAATTGCTGGTGGCCCTGACCCGTGTGCACCTAGCAATGGAAGACATCGGTCGTGTCCAGCAGGATATTGACGCCATCCGTCAGGGCTTTCCGGGGGCCGAAGGCGAAGCGGTGGCCAATGAGCTACAGGCGCAACTGCTGTCACAGACCCAACAGACCGACGCGCTGAGTGCGTTCCTGCAATCCCTGGCTGGCCAATCCGAAGGCCAGTATAATGCAGAAATCGCCATTATCCGCGATCTGATCCGCAACGGCCAACTGCCTGATGCCACCGATCGCGCCATGCAATTGGCCCAGACCTATCCCGATGAACCCGCAGTATTGTTGCTGCGGGCCCAGATCATCCGGGCCAATGGCGATCAGGAAACCGGCGTGGCCCAGATCCGTGATGTGACCGCCACCCATCCTGAATTCGAAGGCGGCTGGGGCGCGCTTTATGCGGCTTTGCGTCAGAACAACGATCTGCCCGGTGCCACCGATGTCCTGACCCAAGCCCGCGCCGCATTGCCCGACAGCCGGGCTTTGGCGTTGATGCAGGCCGGGTTGCACGAAGAAACCGAAGACTTCGACGCCGCCATTGCGCTTTATGAGATGCTCTATGAACGCAATGGGGATGATTTGCTGGTGACCAACAATCTGGCCAGCCTGCTGTCCACCAGCCGTAGTGATCCCGCCAGTCTGGACCGGGCCTGGCTGCTGGCACGCCGTCTGCGCGGCTCTCAGGTGCCTGCTTTGCTGGATACATTTGGCTGGATCGCCCTGCAGCGTGGCGAAGTCAACGACGCGCTTGAGGCGCTGGATATCGCGGCCGCGGCCCTGCCCGAAGAGCCCGTCGTCTGGTATCATCTGGGGCGGGCGCTGGCAGCAGATAGTCAGAAAACCGCCGCCGCACAGGCCTATGAAACGGCACAGAACCTGCTGGAACAGGGCGCGCGCGCCTATCCCGAACTGGGGCAGGAACTGGAACAGGCCGTCGCGGATCTGGCGCGCTAATCGCCCCGGACTGGGCCAATCGGTGCGGCCTTTGGGCCGCACTTCGCCCATGTCAGAGCCGTTTTCAGGACTTGTCGGTGATTTCACCGACATTTACGCGTATAAAGAACAAAACAATTCCAAATGGATTGAGGCATGACCAGATTATTCACCACCTTCTTTGCGGGTCTTTTGATGCTGTTGCCAGTCGCAGCACTGGCCTATCAAATCCAACCCGGCGACCAATTGCAGATCGAAGTTGTCGAAGACAACGCTCTGAACCGGGTGTTGCTGGTGCTGCCTGACGGGACCATCAATTTCCCCGGTGCCGGGTCCATCCGCGCCTCTGGCATGACCGCCGAAGGTCTGCGCGTGCGCATCACCGACCGGATTGCCGGTGATTTTGCATCCCGGCCCACCGTTTATGTCAGCGTCGCCCAATTGGCGCCGCCCCCCGCCCCGGTGGCCCCTGAACCCGACGAACCACAACTGGTCTATATCATGGGCGAAGTCGAAGGCCCCGGTGCCATGCCCGTCGAAGAAGGCATCACACTGCTACAGGCCATCGCCCAAGCCGGGGGGTTCACCCGCTTTGCCGCCACCAAACGGGTCGAACTGCGCCGCGTGGACAGCGAAACGGAAACCGAACGGGTGTTCTTGTTTGACTACAAAAACCGCACGGGTATTTCCGGCGCGACCCGCCTGACGGCCGGGGACGTGATCGTGGTGCCTGAACGCCGCCTGTTTGAATAAGCCATGCAATATCTGAAAAATACCGCCGCCCCCCGTCGTCAGATGGGGCGCGTTATGGCCGTGACGGGCTGTGCAATAATCGGGGCTGGCGGGGCCTATCCCATTCTGGCCCAAGACGCCCAAGGCCCGCATTCCACCTTTACCTATGGTTTGGTGTTTGACGCCGACAGCAACCCATCGCTGGACACATCTGATGCCAGCGGTGCCAGCCAGTTTCTGGGGCAGCTGGGCTATCAATATGACCAGAACCTGCGCAACACGCAGATGTCGCTGGGCGCGGATACCCGGTTTACCACGCAGGATGGCGCGCTGGCGCTGGATGATCCCCGCCTGACGCTGGGCTTTGATACCCGCGCATCACGGCATGCCGTTGGGCTGGACCTGAATTACCAGCGCTTTGATGTCTCGGACCTGACGCTGGCGCTGGATTCCACCGGCACGCCTGTGTTTTCCCAAACCGACGGCACCCGCGCAGTGACCAATCTGGGGCTCGACTTTGAGGGCGGGATTGATATGCCGCTGCGCTATCAGATTGCCTATGACGCCAAGGATATCCACCATTCCACCGGCGCATCATTGCTAAATGATGACAGTCTGGAACAGGATTGGAACCTGTCGATCAGCGCGGATTTGACCCCGGCCATCACCACGCGGTTGGTTCTGGAACACATTGACTACAATGTGGATGACAGCGACGACACCCAGCGGATCACACAGGCCGCCCGGCTGAGCACGGATTTTCAGCTGGATCAGGTCACCCGTCTGAACCTGTCTTTTGGCCAACGATCAGTAGAGACGCAAACCACCAGCGACACCACGCAACAAGATGGGTCGACATGGTCCATCGCCGCCTTCCGTGAGGATCGGCGCGGCGAATACGGCATTGCCCTGGATCAAACCGTCAAGGCAGGGGGCACCCGCCAGACCCTGACCCTGTCCCGGGATGCGGATTGGTCACTGGGCACAATCGAATCCAGCCTCGGCTATGTCTGGCGCGAAGATGACGCCACATCCTGGATTGGCACGCTGGATTTGCGGATCGACCGCCCGGATGCTGCCGTGACGCTGGGCCTGTCACGTCAGGCCAATGTGGCCAATGACGGCGATGTGACGGAACGCAGCCAGTTGCGCGGGCAGATGATCCAGCAGCTCAATGCGCAATCCCAGCTGAACTTTGGCCTGAGCGCCAGCCATGACGCGTTTGAAATCGACGACCAGTTTAGTGCCCAGGCCAGCGCCACATATCAGCGCCAGCTGAACGATGATGCCACGCTATCGGTCGCGCTGGAACGTCGGTTTTCGCGCAATACGGCAGATGAAACCGCCCATTCCAACGGGATCACCATTTCCTTCCAGCGGTCCCTGGGTCGGTTACATTAGGCCTGAAACCAACCGATCGCCCCCACAAGAGGGGGCTGTCATTTGCGTGTTGCCCCCTTATCTAAGGGGCAGGACATATATGAAACAAGGCAGGCAACATGGCCCAACCGGGCGCAGGGTCAGTTCATAATCCCACTCAAAACACCATAGGGCATGCCCTGTTGATTGGTCTTTTGTGTCTTTATGCTTTGCCGGAAATCCTGTTGTTTTTATTGGGTCTTTTGGGGGGCGATTTGCCGTTTTTGCGCGGCAAGATGTATCAAAACTTTGCGTTTTGGGCCGGGCTTTTGGGGGATTGGCGGCCCAATTATCCCGGTCAGACCATTGCGATGTTTTTCACCTATGGATTTGTGCATACCGGAATGCTGCATCTGGGCATGAACGCGCTCACGCTTTGGGGGCTTGGACGCACCCTGCTCGAAGATGTCAGCCCACGTCGGTTTATTGCCATCTATTGCGCCGGGGTTCTGGGCGGGGCGGTGGGCCATGCGGTTTTGACCACACGCCCGTTTCCAATGGTGGGCGCGTCAGGGGCATTGTTTGCCTTGGCCGGGGCCGTGATCTGGCTGCGCACAACAGAGCGGGACGCCTCAGAACCGGACCCGACCTGGCGCGATTATATACGGGATTTAATTTGGCCTTTAACGGCGCTGACCTTCATCAATGTGGTGATGTATTATGCCTTGGATGGCGGCCTCGCCTGGGAGGCGCATCTGGGTGGTTTTGTTGCCGGAATGACGACAATGGCCGCTTTGCCCCGGCAAAATTCCTAGATTCGTGCTTCGATTCGTAAAATTGGGGCACAGACACAAAAACACACGCAAGAGTTGCGTCTACTACATTAGCTCTCGCAGAAAGCGCCCAAATATCCTTAAAAACCTTCGTTTTTTTGGTTAACGGCCGACAATATCTTTGCCGTTTGATGAAAATTATATTAATGATGTTAAGGAATTTCCCGAAAGGTCACGCATGCTTTGCTGTCGGCTTGAGGGTGAATAGGTCAGAAAGCTGGCCGCATGGGTTAGGAAATTGAAATGAATTTTGCAAAAACCATTCTTGCAGCGACCGCAATTTCCGCGGGCTCAGCTGCATCTGCACTTCCGGTGCAATTCGCAGGTAACGGCCACTGGTACGAAGTTGTCGAAACTCAAGAGACACATTTTGGCGCTTTCCTTGGTGCGATGTCGTTGGGTGGCTACTTGGTCACGATCACTGACGCCGCGGAACAAGCGTTCATCGAATCCACATTTGGCAACGCGGCCCGTTACTGGACCGGTGGCAACGATATGGCTGTTGAAGGCGATTTTGAATGGATCGATGGTCCAGAAGCTGGCAACCCATTCACATATACCAACTGGCGCAACGGCGCTCCGCAGTCGAACTATGCGGGTCAGGACCACGTGTTCCTAGAAGACGGCACTGGCGAGTGGGTTGATGTGAACGGCAATAACGGCAACCACGTTTATGCCTATCTGGTTGAATACACGAGCTATATTCCACCTGTACCCGTTCCTGCTGGCCTGCCACTGGCCGCTGGTGCGCTGGGTCTGCTGGCCTTTGCCAAGCGTCGGAAAAACAAAAAAGCCTAATTTCGGCTTTTTCGAGATTGGATCCCTCATTGCCCGCCGGCAGTGGGGGATTTTCTTTTGTCGACAGCACATTCATAAGCTAATTTGAGTACAGGCCGGGATATCCCTGCGCCAATAGATTATTGGGCCCTTTATGACCGACACAGCCACAACCCGCCCAAGCCCACAGACATTTATCAGCACGGCCGGGATGTTTTGGCTGGCGCTGGCAACTTTGGCAGCGGGGGTGTTTTTCTACGAAGGTCTGGATGCGCTGCGCCTGGCCTGGGCCACCCCGGAATATAGCCATGGGCCGCTGATCCCGGTTTTGTCGGCGCTGCTGTTCCTGCGCCAATTGAAAACCGACCCTATTCAAACCGGCCCGGTCAACCGCTGGCCCGGTCTGATCCTATTGATCATCGCTTTGCTGTTTGGCGCCTTGGGCAAGCTGTCTCAGATCAGCGATGTGGTCGCCTATGCCACCATCCTGTGGGTCGGGGCGATCCTGTTGATTTCATTTGGCTGGGCGCAGGGCAAACATCATTGGCCCCCGGTTTTACATCTGGTCTATATGCTGCCGCTGCCCGGTGTGATCTATTATAAATTGTCGACCGTCCTACAGGGAATTTCATCCGAACTGGGTGTGTCCTTGCTGACATTGCTGAATGTCCCGGTGTTTTTGGACGGCAACATCATTGATCTGGGCGTGATCAAATTACACGTCGCCGAAGCCTGTTCCGGCCTGCGCTACCTGTTCCCGATCATGTCGTTTTCTTATGTCTTTGCTGTGCTGTATCGCGGCCCCACCTGGCACAAAGCGGTGCTGTTGCTGGCTGCAGCCCCAATCACTGTTGGGATGAATTCGGTCCGTATCGCCATTGCCGGCGTGTTGGTCCAACATCTGGGCGAAGGCTATCTGGAAGGGTTCAGCCACTTCTTTGAAGGCTGGGTGATCTTTATGGCCAGCGTCATTCTGCTGTTTGTGCTGGCCTGGCTGATGTTGAAAATTCAGCGCAATAAAATGTCCCTGCTCGAAGCGTTGGATCTGGACACAGATGGGCTGTGGCCGCAATTCCTGCGCATCCGTTTGGTGGAACCGTCCCGTGCGCTGATCGTAGGGGCGCTGATCACAGCTGTCATGGCGGGTGCTTGGGCCCTGCGTCCAACGGCCCAACAACAGCTGGTCGATCGCGATCCCTTTGCGCTTTACCCGCTCAGCTTTGAGGATTGGAAAGCCACGCCATCCCCCCGTTATGGGGCCGCGATCGAAGCCAGCCTTGCGGCGGATGATTATTATGGGGCCAGTTTCCGCAAACCGGGCACCATTCCGGTCGATTTCTTTTCGGCCTATTACGAAGACCAAACCAAAGGCGGCATTCATTCCCCCGAAATCTGTCTGCCCGGTGCCGGTTGGGAAATTGCCAGTTTGGATCGGATTGACGTTGGGCCGCAGCTGGATCTGAGCGAAGAGTTCCGCCTGAACCGTGCTGTCATCCAAAAGGGTGAATCCCGGATGCTGGTCTATTACTGGTTTGAACAGCATGGCCGCCACGTGGCGTGGGATTTTCGCGCCAAATTGCTGCTGTTATGGGATGGGCTGACTGTGCAGCGCACCGATGGGGCGCTGGTGCGTTTGACCACCCAAATCATGCCCGGCGAATCCGAGGCCGAAGCCGAAGTCCGATTGCAAGAAATGTTCCTTCACACCATCGACGTGCTGCCTCGTTTTGTCCCACCGCTAAGCCCCATCGACGGATAGTATTATGCCCCTTATGCCGCCTTGCGAAATTGTTTTTATCTACGGCGCGTTGCGATCTGGAACGACATTGTTTCGTCTGATGCTGGATGCACATCCCCAGATCGCCAATCCCGGCGAAATGGATTTTCTGTTTGATCATCTGCACCCGGATGACAGCCACCCAACCGGGTGGTCCTACGATCTGGAAAAACTGCGCATGGATCGGATTTTTCAGGCCAAAGGTCTGATCATACCGGATAGCATCCACGGTGTGGATTTGTTGCACAACTTCTTTGATCAGCTGCGCGCGCAGGGTCAGGGTGCTTCGGTTGTCACCATCAACATCCACCGCCATATCGACAAGCTGTTGAAGATTGCCCCAAACACAAAGCTGATCCATGTGCTGCGCGATCCCCGGGATGTGGCGCGATCCTCTATTCATATGGGCTGGGGCTATAACCTGTTTTTTGCAGGCAAACATTGGATCGAAACAGAACAAAGCTGGCAGGACAATACGGGTGATCTACCCTCCGATCAGGTCCTGACATTACGCTACGAAGATTTGCTGAGTGATCTGGACACACACCTGAACCGGGTTTGCCAATTTTTGGGTCACCCTATGGATCCACAGATGCTGCGCTATCATGAAACCAGCACCTATGCCCCGCCGGACCCCAATCTGATTGCCCAGTGGCGCAGCAAATGCACCGCAGATGACATCGCCCTGTTAGAAGGTCGCATTGGTCCGCTGCTCCAACAAAGTGGCTATCAGCCCAATGGGGCAGGGCGGTTTCCCGGCGCTTTGGAACGCAGGATCATGCGCCTGCGCCAAAAGAGATATCACTGGATGTTTAACAGCCGCAGGTTTGGGTTCTGGCGTTTCCTGTCCGCCCGCCTAACCCGTGTTCTAAAGCTGAAACGCTGGCATATGCATCTGCAAACGCAGATCAATCAAATCCACCAAGCACAGCTAAAATAGATCAACCATCCGTCAGGGCTTGTGACAATCCGGCCTGTTGGATGGCCCGTTTCAAGACATCCTGATTGGTGATCGTGGTCATGCGGCTGGTCCGTTTCAAATCCGCCTGCACCGCATTTGACGCCTGCCCAAGCCATGCGCAAATACCATCGATTGTCTGCTGATGATTTTGTGGCTGTTTCAGGTCCGTATCATAGTGCACCACAAAGGGATCAAAGCGGGCCAATAGCTGGGTTTCGTAATCCAGCATCGCCAGATTCCAACGCACCTGTTGGATAAATTGATCCACATCCAACGCCATTTCCAATGACCGATCCGAAGCGCCCTGCGCCACATGATAGGTTTGGGATTTCTGGGCGGTCGACAGGCTCAGACATTGATCAAACGTGTTGCGCCGCGCATGGATGAACTGAAACCCACGCTGCGCCAATTGAGTCAGAAACCGGGTGTGATCCTTTAGGCGTTGCACTTGAAACATCTGATAGGAAATGATCTTGGCCCCGACACATTCGGCGCTATCAGGCCGCGTTCGGGCATGCAGATCCAGAAACCGAACAGGGTTGGCAACCGCATGATGCAGAATTTCACCATGGCAGCTGATTGCATCAACCTGATTGAGCAACCGCACCAGCAAAGTTGTGCCGGATCTGGGCCGGCCAATGATCACAAATTTCTTTGGCGTCCGCAGGCCCCGGATGCTTTTGAGATATATCCGCGCCTCAAACGCATAGCCTTTGTGACTGATGCGATCGTGATGCCAACGCCCCCAAAGAAGGTCTCGGCCCGTTGCGGCGATCCTGTGAACAGGGTGATCGGACAAATCCATAGCTAACCTGACCGAGACGCACGCAGGTCTTTGAGAAAGAGCACAAAGATTTTAGGCCCCTCCACAAGATACCGTTTCCAAAGTCGCCGGGGATTTTGCAGCAACCGCCAAGCCCATTCCATGCCAATCCGATTGACCCAGCGCGGCGCACGTTTTTGACGCCCCGTCAGGAAATCAACGCTAGCCCCGACACACATGCCAATACCATGCACATGCCCACGACTGCGCAGATCCAACGCGAATTCTTCTTGTTTGGGAAAAGACAGACACAGCAACAGAATATCGGCCTCTGCCGCCTCTGCCCGTTGCAATGTTTCCTGCCAATCCGCGTCCCCTCTGCGCATGACCGGGGCCTGCACAAAGACAAAATTGTGATCCGGGAATTTCTGGCACAGAATTTCAAAATCATCCTGCGCAGGGCCAATAATCGCAATCCTGAGCGCCGGGCTTCTGGGGTCTTGCAACAGGGCCTGCACCATGTCCGATCCCGGAAATGGCATCAGTTGAAGACCACGAAACCGGGCCAGCATCGCCAGGATGCGGCTGTCACATACACGCCAATCTGCTGATTGTAATAACTGCGTGCGTTCAGGAAACTTGGCCGACATCACGATGTGGTCAACATTGGGCGTGACCAAATATCCAAAGCGATCTAACCGGGGATTGGTAAGGACCTGCAACCATGCGTCACGTGTCGAAATGGAAAACGACACGCCCAAAAAATCCTGAACGGCAATCTCTGAAGTGAGCTCTGTCATGTCTGGCGTATCATCCAACCGTCTCCGAGAAATACTAAAAGTGAGGCAGACCACACAACGCATTGAAATTAAAGGTGTTTTTATGCGTCTTTTTGTAACCCAACATGGGTATGTTTTCAATGCCTTATTCCGACGGCATCGCCCAAACGAAATCACTCATACAGGATTGCAAATAGCACTCAGGGACTGATCATGGCGTCACAATGACAAACCTGCCCCGGCACCAACCCAGGTTTCCGCAGCAGCAATTTCTACGTTGGCCGCCCCGTTCCATACGGCCGCACGATAAAGCCGCCCCCCCACTTCGTTTCCGGCGCCCCGGTTGACCATAAACCGCATTTTCTGGGTCGCCGATAATCCGCCATTATAGCCGGTTTGGGTGTTCACAACCGCACCGTTCAAACGCAGCACAGCCGTTCCCGCAACCGCATCCAGTGAAAACGTCATAACCAGATCCTGATTGGCATAATCCACTGATTGCGCACCCATGCTGAACCCCAGATTGCTGGCGCCGACGCCAAACCGCATCTGCGAGGAATGCGCCGACTGGATCTGAAAATCATTGGCCGCATCCAGCGAAAACACGCCGGATGTGTAATTGTTGATCACATCAACATGCACCGCCATCACAATTGTAAAACTGGGGCTGACCGCAACGGATGTGTTTTCCAGCATGTCATCTGAACCATCACATTCAAACCAATACCGCGATCCGTCACTTTGCAGGATTGGACGGCGACCTGTTATGGATTGTGACACGTTCACAGGGCCCATCCCCGCCGATGCCCAATGCCCAACCGGATCACCGATGGCAACCGCGCCGGTCCCATTTGAATTCTGTGCCAATGTCCCGACATCAGCCGCATCATAAAGCCCGATCAAACCGGACAACGCGGGCAGGGTGGGTCCCGCCGCCCCGCTGGCCTTGCGTCGCACAGCCAGCGTGGGCACATCAAAGCCGATTCCAAACATTAGCTGACCACCAGTGCATGGATGCCTGTTGCTGTGGTGCCCGTTGCATGCACGCGTAACACGCCCACAGGCAGGATGCTGTTATCTGCAACATTGACGTTGCGCACAGATCCCAACACGGATGTGACCTGTAGCGCCCCACCGGTTTCAACATACAAAGCAACCGCGCCTTGGGTCAGGTCAGCCCCATCATTTGGTACAACCGGAACGATGTCCATCGCGGGCCCGGCAAGAGCAGGCACACGGCCTGAAAAAGGATTTGTCATTGTGGCTCTCCTGAAAAATGTCACGGTCACTTCTAGGACCAAAGCGCAAACGAGCCGTTAGACCATCGTGCGCTGTCGGCGGGAAATGGGAACACCCCGCAATCTCGGCTTGCTCCGATGGGGGTGGTGCCGCATCTTTGCCAGAACGAAGCTCTTTGATTTTGGACAGGACCCATTATGTTTTTCAACGCCGTCTCTTGGCGCATGTCGCTGTGCAGTTTGATCTGCGCATTGACGCTTTTGGGTCCCCAGAACGCCGCCATCGCACAGACAGATCAAACCGCGATCGGGCAGGGCGATGCCAGCCCGGTTTTGGCCTTCAACCTGTCTGCCCCGGCCGATTGGGCCCCGGTTCAGCCCTATATCGATCTGATACATGTCATGCGCCCCTGGATCGCGGGCTCTGCTGATAAATGGCAGGTTCTGTCACATCAGGACCTGCGGGATGCCAACAGTTTTGACGCGGATGGCTGGCCGATCCGCATTCCTGACGGTTTGCATATCAAAACCATTTTTGCCTGGACCGCCAGCAGCCGGGCGGACCCCGTTCTGGCGGCACAGCGGGCGGGCACCTATGTGCTGGATTATCAGGGGCAGGGGGATTTGACCCTGTCAGGGGATGTGCAGATCACCCAAAACAGCCCGGGCCGGATCACATTTGAGAACCGCAATGGCGGCAATATCATTCTGCAAATCACCCGCACAGATGCCAACAACCATTTGCGCGATATCCGGCTGTTTCGTGCAGATCAGGAACCGTTGCTACAGGCCGGCGCGCTGTTTCATCCTGATTGGCTGGCGCTGATTGATGAGGCACGCGAAATCCGGTTCATGAACTGGATGGGTACCAACAATGCCACGATCCAGCATTGGCGCGATTGGCCCACACCAGATCAGCGCGGCCAAAGCCAGATTGTCCCTGTGGAACATATGGTCCGTCTGGCCAATGAAATCGGTGCCGATCCGTGGTTCACCATGCCCCACCGCGCCAATGACCGGTTTATGCGCCAGTTTGCGCGATATGTGCGCGACAATCTGGACCCGGCCCTAAAGGCCCATGTGGAATATTCCAACGAAGTCTGGAACGGGGCATTTGCCCAGGCCCGCTGGGTGCGCGCTCAAAGCGAACGTGACTGGGGAACCCCGGCCCCCCATAGCTATTACACGATGAAGGCCACCCAGATGGCCCAAATCTGGCGCGACGAATTTGGACCAGCAGCCGATGATCGGTTGGTTTTGATATTGGGGGGCCAAACGGTCAACACTTGGGCGACCAACCAAATTTTGACCGCCCCCGCCTGGCGGACCAATGCCCCCCGGCAATGGCGCGACCCGGCCACGGTGTTTGATGAATTTGCCATCACCACCTATTTTGGCAGCGCTCTGGTCCGCCAAGCAGACCTGCGCGCCCAAGTGCTGGACATCACCCAGGTCCCCGCCCCGGCCGCCTATGATTGGCTGGAACGCACCCTGCGCAATCCCGCCACCCCATCTTCGCTGCCCGCAATCATCCAGAACTGGTCCGCACAAGCCGATCTGGCCCATGCACATGGATTGCGCCTGACCGCCTATGAAGGCGGCCAACATGTGCATCACAGCTTTGCGGTGCGCGACCTGACCCGCGATCAAACCGACGCCATGCAATCCTTGATGACAGGTTTTGTACGCTCCGCTGAAATGGGCGATCTCTATCAAACGCTTTGGCAGGATTGGCAGGCCCAGTCCGACGGCCCGTTCATGCAATTCACCGAAGGCTCAGGCACGTCGCGATCTGGCACATGGGGATTGTATCAAAGCCATGCCGACAGCACCCCGCGCAGCCAAGTTGTCAAGCAAAACGCCGCGCAGAATGACCCATGGTGGAATGAACCAGGCGGCCCGCAATATCTGCATGGCGTGGTGCGATACGCCCCGCCCGAAGGCGCAACATTGCAGGGCACCGCCCAAGAGGATTACCTGATCGGCGCGGACGGCGATGATACATTTATCGAATCCGGTGGCCGGGATGGGATCAATGGCGGGTCAGGTCTGGACAATTTGATCTTATCCGCCCCGCGCGACAGCTATCAGTTTGACCAAAAAGAGGCAGGCGTCACCGTCACCAGCCCCACCGGGGTGATCTGGCTTTATGATGTTGAAACCGTGCAATTTCCCGATGGGCAGGTGATGCAGATCCACGAACTGGCGCGCTGATTTTCACCTGTGAAATACGGCAAAACCATGACTAACACCTCGTTATTTAAGCAAAATAAGAAACCTCCGACCGCCCAAGCAACAGATTATTAAGCCCCTGATGTTGATCTAAGCCCACTGCGTGGGGGCGTGGTGGGACCCAATAATACGGGTCTGAGATCAAGGGGTGATCTCATGCAAAAGCATGGTGGGGCTGGTATTCGGCCTGTTGTAAAACGCGCGCATACTCTGTTGGTGGGCGCCTTGGTGATATTGATGTTAATGGGGCCCGGCAGTGCAACACTGGCCGTCGCTCAGCAAAGTTATCCGGCAAACGCATTGGTGGTTGGCAATGATCGCGGCGGGTTTATCCGTCAGCGCATGCGCGAATTGCGCAATATCCGCGCCAGTGGCCAGCCGGTCGAAATTCGCGGGCAGGTCTGTTATTCGACCTGCACCATGTATCTGGGCCTGCCTGACACATGTGTGTCGCGCGCCACAACCTTTGGGTTTCACGGCCCGTCGATCTATGGCACGCCGATGAATGCGGCCGATTTCGAACGGGTGTCGCGGATCATTTCAAACTATTACCCCGCGCCATTGCGCGATTGGTACATGTCCGAAGGCCGCTATCGGATCAACGGCGTGCACCGCATTTCCGCATCGCAAATCATCAATATGGGTGTGCGCGAATGCTGATGCAGTCAGCTGGCTGAACCTGTCTTGGGGGCCTGTGTTGAACCCGCAGCCCCAAACAGCGCGGCCAGCTTTTCTGCCTCAACCTGCGAATTGAACATGGTCCGGATTTTTGCCGGGCCAGCCGTTCCCATCTGGCGACACAGATCTGCATCTGACAGCACCCGGTCCAAGGCCCGCGTCAGCCCGTCCTGATCCCCCGCCGAAACCAGCAAACCGTTTACGCCATCCTCAACCAGTTCCGCCACACCGGCGATCCGGGTGGTGACCACAGCCGTATCACTGGCCAGCGCTTCCATCAGCACCACCGGCAATCCTTCGGCAAAGCTCGCCAGAACCAGAACCTCGGATTGCTGCATAAATTGCGCGACCTCATCCTGTGTCTGATAGCCAGTGAAATGTACGATCTCGCCCAGCCCCGATTGTGTCACTTTCGTCTCTAACGCGGCGCGTTCGGGGCCATCGCCCACCAAAGTCACGCGCATATCCGGGTGTTTTTCCCGCAAGTCCGCCGCAGATTGCAGCAGCAAAGGCACGCCTTTGACCCCAGACATCCGCCCGACAAACAGCAGGCTTTTGCGGATTTTATCCGCCCCGGATGCAAACCGATCCGGATCAATGGCGCAGCGCACAATGTGGAATTTGTCCCAATGGCTGGGATCGGAAAACAGCATCAACTGCGACCGGCAGAAATGGCTGATACAGACCACAAATTTGGCCTGCGCAATCTTGTCGGGCAATTGATGCGGCTGCACATCGAAAAATTCGGTCGGCCCATGCATGGTAAAGCTAAACGGAATATCCGCCAGACCAGCCGCCATCATCCCCACAGTGCATCCCGCATTGGCAAAATGCACATGCAGGTGGGTCACGCCATCGCGGCCCATTTGATCGGCCAGAACGCCTGCTTCGGCAAAATAGGCCAGATGCCAGATCAACGCCTTGATCCCTGCAGGGCGTCGGGTGATGGCCCGGCCCAATATGCGGAAATAACGCCCCGGTCCGCGCCGGATCATCCGGGCATGGGTCGCCATCAATTGCAGCGGCTTTTTCAGCTTGGGCAGCACATAAAACGTGCGCGCATGTTCGCGTTTTTCAACCGCGCCCTTGCGGCCGGCTTCGCTGGGTTCGCGGATCGAATACGGCACCACATCCACGCCCTGTTCCTGCAATGCAGCCACTTCGCGTTGAATAAAGGTATGGGAAACGGCGGGGTATTCGCTGACCAGATAGCCAATTTTTGGGATCATGCCCGCGCCCTTTGTTTTGGCGCCCACACAAAGGGATGGGTCCACCAGATCAATTTACCAATCCCGGTCGCCATCTGCGCCCGGTGATACAGCCCAGCATCATTGCGCCGCAACCCAGACCATATCAGCCCCAGCCCATGCAGCCCCACTTGCGCCGCGCCAACGCCCATCCACATCGCCAACCGCGCCCATTTTTTAGGACCAGCCCCGCCACTTTCGACAACACAGCGCAACGTGCCGTCCAGCCGTTTACGTCGCAGCACAAAATCCACGCGACAGCGATCATCAGGGACATGTTCCCCCACGCCCGCCTCAGCCACCCAAATGAATGGCAATGCCAGATCCTCAGCGAGGTGCCGCAACAGCCAGACGTCTTCTCCGCCGCCGTTAAATTGGGTTTCAAACACGGCATCCTGAAAACAGGCCTGACGGTCAAACATCGCGTTTCCCGTCCCCATATAGGCGCGTTTGGCACTAATTTCCGCCCCCGAGGGGTCAGATAAGCTGCGCGAAAACATCGGATCCAACGCCCGGCGCAACGGCGCAGGGGGCACCACATCATAGACCGCTGCCACCGGACCAAAACAGACCGGATGACCCGCCTTTGCGTGTGCCAACATCTGCGCCAGCCAGTCCGCGCTGGGGCGCTGATCGTCGTCGATGAACAGAATATAACGGCCCCGGGCCGACTGGACCCCTGTATTGCGCGCCGTCGCCACCCCGGATGACGGCTCAATCAGGTAATGCAGCCAAGGCACATC
The DNA here is from genome assembly GCF_040932005.1 of Aestuariibius sp. HNIBRBA575. Lineage (NCBI taxonomy): Bacteria > Pseudomonadati > Pseudomonadota > Alphaproteobacteria > Rhodobacterales > Paracoccaceae > Aestuariibius > Aestuariibius sp. HNIBRBA575. The sequence continues at coordinate 30,462 of NZ_CP162415.1, read as the reverse complement.
CGGCATAACCGCCTGCGCCGATCCATCCTGATCATTGTCGACCACCACAACATCCACCGATCCATCTTCGGGGATTTGCATCGCCAAATCGGCCAAAAGCACTGACAATTTGTCGGTCCGATGGAAGGTTGGGATAACAATCGAAACAAGAGGGACGGTGATCAAGGGCATCTGTGTCATAGGGTCGCCGCACCGCGCTGTTGTTGCCGCATCGATCTGATGCTTCTCTTAGTGGCCAGACCGGGACACGACAACGCGAATAGTGTGAAAAATCAATGCCAGATCGTTCATCAGGCTGAGATTGCGCAGGTATTTATTGTCGAAATCGACCCGCGCTGCAAAGCTGGTTTCGCCACGGCCATAGACCTGCCAAGGACCGGAAATACCCGGGCGCAGATGGAAATAGGCAGATCCACCCGCCGCACGATACATCTCTTCTTGGTCGGACATGAACGGGCGCGGCCCAAGAAAGCTCATGTCGCCACGGATCACGTTGAAAATCTGGGGCAATTCATCGATGCTGCTGGACCGCAAGAAACCACCGGTTTTGGTGATCCGCGGGTCTTTGCGCAATTTTTGATTCACGGTCCATTCACGGGCGATTTCAGGATCTGTCTTCAGATATTCCTGCAAACGCGCCTCTGCATCCGGCACCATGGTGCGAATCTTATAACATTTGAAAGGTTTTGCGTCTTTGCCGATTCTTTCTTGGGTGAACAGCCCCGCCGCGCCATCCCGACGCACAACCAAACATGCGATCAGAATAACTGGCAAAACAATCGGAAGGATCAGGAGCGCAAGACATAGATCAAGCAACCGCTTACCATACGACATATAGGGTTTTTCAGAGGCAGCAGGCACGTGAGGAAGCGCAACTTCAACAGGTTCAAAGGCTTTGGCCTTAACGTCGACGTACTTCATAAAAGTCCCCCAAAATCCATATATGCAAAGCAAAAACACTTAACACGGCGGCTGAATATCACGCATATTACGCTGGCTTGTGACACCCGACCTACAAAAAAATCAAATTCTTTTAAACACGGATAAAATTCTATTTAACTTGGGGCTTAATCGCATGTTCGCCTTACCTTACGCAACCCTGTTTTAGGGTTAACACATGGATGCAGACCAGTTTTCTCCGCCCGCTTGAAATCCAATATAGAGCCCGGATTATTTACCATAACACTCATTAGGCGTCATCTAAATGCCGTCCCGGCTTTGCCAAAAATCGGCGTCACTCTTCGCTGTGATACACGTCTGGCGCGGGCAGTTTGGCGGGCAAGACCACACCCCAATCTGTGCCTTTCGCATCAGGCAGGCGATTGTCATACCCATATTCCACCCACAGCTCTGCATTGCGATGCTCACACATCGCCTCAAGCCAAGTGATGCGTTCTTTGGTCCGCCCGGCATCCGGTTTCCCGGTCTCATGCATCACCGCCCTGCGATGGGCCTCGATGTAATCCTCTGAGATATGTTTATTGGCGATCATCCGCGCCAGATCATCGCAATCCTGCGTGCGCAAAGACGGGTTGGTCAAATATTTGGGCAAATGCCAGTTCAGCGTCGGCAGATCCCCAAAACGCGTCAGATATGTTTCAACGACGGGACGGATGTCTTTGTGGCTGTCGACCGCAATCTGCGCCTCTGGCAGGCTGGATTGCCATTGGCGAAACCGCAGCACCGGATTTAAGGTCCGCCCGCGCATGGCGGTGTATTGTTCAAAACTGCGCCCCATATAAGGCGAGCGGTTTTTCAGGAAAATGCGGAAATTTTGCTTCATGCTTTGGGAATAATCCCCAAAGGCAAATTCACTGAACGGACGCACAAAGGCCTGAATATGGATGGCCACGCCCAGGTTTTTGGCGGCCTGACGCAGGCCAACCGCGCCTTCGCCTTGGGTATAGAGGTCTTCGTGGGACAGGATCATCCGGTCATGTCCATCAAACAGCGCCTCTAACTGGGCTGTATCACAGGTGCCAATATCGCGGCCATTGCCGGGATGGCCCTGACCGGGGCTGTCATGGGGGTAACTGATCCCAGCGGCGGCCAATGTCGCCTGATTTTGCAGCAACACCCGCTGCAGATAGGTTGACCCGGATTTGGGCATCCCAATGTGTAAAAACAGATGTCGGGTCATGCTGGGGCCTTTTGGTTAGGGCGGGCCGACGTTTCGACGCCAGAGCTCACATCAGACATAGTGGCCAGTGCGATCTGCCCGCTTAGCTGTGTTGCCAACTGGGTCATCATATCCTCCATCGTCAGCCCCAAAGCCCCCAGATCAATGGCCCGGTCCGCCGGGGCCACATCGCCGGCGCGCCAGGCCTGCGCCAGACCTTCGGCCAAAGCTTCGGGGGTGGGGGCAACCGATGTGATGGCCCCGCTGAGGCGGCTCAGATCTTTGGGACCAAAATGATTGGTCACCACCCGCACACCAGACGCCGCCATTTCCAACGGCGGATGGCTGGGATGGGGCGAATACATCAGCGACAGGCCCAGATCGACGCTCAGCAGGTAATCCGGGTAATCGTCCCAAGGCAATTTGCCCAGCGAACTCACCTGCACCTGATTGGGCAGAGAGACCGGATCATGGGGCAGGCCCATCGACACAATTTCGATGTCATCCGGTGTCAAATCCAGATCGCGCACAAACAGCGCCAATGCCTCAACCGCCATGGGGAACATGTTGCGCGCCACTTCGGGACGTCCATAAAGCGCCAGACGTTTGGGCCCGGACCGTTTGGGGCGCAGACCCGACGCGTAACGGTCGATGTCGATTGACGGGCGAAACGCCAACGGCTGTGCGGCTGCATCGGCAAATGCAAACCCTTGCTGCGCGAAATAATCCCGCAGATAGGTTGTGTTGAACACCGGCTGAACGTCCATGTCATAGCTGGCCATGGCATCAGCAAATTCTGTGCCCCATGCATAGAAATTCGGCTCAAAGTCCTGCAACAGATAGATCGGGCGGGACTGGCAATAGCCATATTGCGCGATCAGATCGCGCGCCACATGTGCCGTCCACCAGGCGGTGACCAAAAACAGATCATCCGAATGGGATGGCAGCGACACGCCACTGCCCTGCCCGTCCCCCATCACGCCACAGCCCAGCGATAGGCGGGCTTGGGCACCGGCATCCGCATCTGCGTTGCTCAGGCGGCCCAGCACGAACCGGCGCGACGCGTCCAGCGATGCGATTGGCAGATCACAGGCAATCAACCGCACCCGATAGCCCCGTGCAGCCAGCCCAATGCCGATATCAATCGCCGTGGCAATGCCCGCGAACACCTCGGTTGGGTTCAGCGTGGGCACCAGCACATTGATGGAGGGGGCGGTCGCCTCTAGGCGCGGGGTCCAGGACGGGCGTTTGCGTTCATCCACAAAGCTTTCAGCATCCTGCGCCGCACCTGTTGGAGCGCCCATATGGCCGTCTCGTTCGGGCTGGCCAGTGAGATCCAAATGCGGGGGCTCCACCCCCGGCGACATGGAATACAGCCGCTGATCAAAGGCATCCAACCGCTGATACAGCCCCTCGCCCATGGCTTTGCGCAAGGCCCAGACCTGACGCCCAACACAGGTAATGCCCTGCCCGACCGCCATACGTGCCGGGGAAAACCGCCCGCGCAGCCCGTATTTCAGCGCATCCATAAAATGCGCAGTTCCGACACTGCGCCGGCGCAAATACGGACGCAACGCCGCCATATCAACCTGCGCCGCCGGAATGCTGCCCACGGCCACGGCCTGCGCCACACGGGCCTGCACGCTGCGGCCCAGATACCGTGCCAACCCATAGCCTGCGGCTTCTCGGCGCATCCATTGCATGTCCAGACGGGATCGGGCCGGGCGGCCCCCCTGCCCGGTTCGATCAACTGCGCCAATCGCGTTTGCATCATGCTGACGATAATCCACCAGCGGATCAGTGATCAGCGCCACACGTCCCGTGGCCGCGGCCAGCAGGCCCAGCCACAGATCGTGGTAATAATGCACCCCCGATTGCGGCGGAAAAGGCAGCGCCAGCGCCACCAATTCCCGCCGGAATGTCGCTGTCATCCCGGTGATGTTGTTGCGATAGAGCAGCCCGCGCAGCCCCGGATTGGGGTGGCGTTTTTCAAAGGCAAACATCGAAGGCTGACGCTGTGCGCCCTGCGCATCCACCAGCCGCGCATCCGAATGGGCCAGCATCACATCTGGGTCGCGCAGCGCAGCCACCCCCCGCGCCAGCCGGGTATCGTGCCAGATGTCGTCCTGATCCGACAGGGCAATCAGGTCGCCCTCAGATGTCACATCCAGCGCCCGCGACAGGCCCGCCTCAAAGGCGCGCACCGAATCCAGCGATTGCGTGGGTTCCACCAGATCAAAGCGCAGGCCCGCCTCTTGGGCCAATGTGGTCGCCAATGGCCCTGATTCCCGATCCGCAATCACCATGACCACCTGTTCGGGGGGATGGCTTTGTGCGGCGATCGACATCAATTGCGCCTTCAGGTGCTCGGGAACCGGGCGAAACACCGCCAAAACAACACAGATCGCAGGGGACGGGGCAGATTGGGTCATACACATACTTTTGTTTGGACAGGGGCGCCCCCTGCCAAGGTCTTGGGGTGGTGGTGCAGAACCGGCCATCCCCTTTTGTTTGGGTCTAACCAGCCACGCCGAGCGCTGCAACGGCCTTGGCCGGGCTGTTATGCGGTTTTCCGCCCGCCCGATCCCCGCAATTCGTCACAAGAGCCTTTTCCTTGCCGCAAAGCCGCCCAAGACCTGACATGGAGCTCGGCCAAAGTTCGGGCGACCTATCTTTGCCTCGACCTCTCTTTGTTGAGGTCTACGCTTCCCTAACAGGGCCCCGACGGCCCCGCCAAAAATCCGGAGTTCCCTATGTGCCAGATGTGTGTCCTGCTTCCTGACCAAACCACGTCCGCGTTGCACAACCCGTCTTTGACGGTGTCAGCGGCCAGCACATTGGGCATTGCAGACACGACGGAAACAACAGATGCGGCCGGATCGATCAGCACCACCTATGACATGGCGGTTGGTGATCGCTTTGCCGGTGAAATCAGTTCTGGCAGTGACAGCGATTGGATTGCCGTCGAACTGGAAGCCGGGCAAAGCTATGTGTTCACGGCCTTTGGCACCGGGGGATCGTCGGCTGGGATCAGTGACACAACCCTGACCCTGTTCAGCAGTTCGGGCACCTTTCGCGCCAACAATGACGACGCGGATTCTGGCAATTACTTTTCCCAGATCGCATATACGGCCACATCAACCGACACCTATTATATCGCCGTTGGCGGCTATGGGACCGCCACAGGTGATTACGCGCTGGAACTGGCCACAGATCATTTCACCGTGGATGATGTTGTCACGCAGATCACCGAATTTGGCTGGGGCATCCGCAGCCCGATCCGGCTGGATGCCAGCACCGGCGACACAATCGATGTCTATCTGGATGCGCTGACCGCGGACGGCCAGCAATTGGCCAGTTGGGCGCTTGAGGCGTGGGGCACAGTTATGGGTGTCACATTCCGCGAAGTCGCCAATTCCGCCAATGCCGAGATCCTGTTTGACGACAACCAGTCCGGCGCCTTTGCCGGGCCAGATTCCCTGAACCCTGTCACCGGGATCATTTCCCAATCCAGCGTCAATGTGTCCACCAGCTGGCTGTCCAGCTATGGCACCACAATCGACAGCTATTCCTACCTGACCTATCTGCATGAAATCGGCCATGCGCTGGGGTTGATGCATTCGGGCAATTACAATGGATCGGCCACGTTTGGCGTCGACAATCATTTCGACAATGACAGCTATCAGATGACGGTCATGTCCTATTTTGGCATCGACGAAGCCGGGCTGGGCGATGACCTGTTGGCTGCCACGCCAATGATTGCCGATGTGGCCGCGATCTGGGGCCTATATGGCACCCCGGTTTCTGTCGAAGGCGGCGACACCACGTGGTTTGCCAATGCCACCGTGTCGGGCACGATGGGCGTGGTGATGGGTTATATCTTTGATGGGGATACCGCTGACAGCGACATCTACCAAGGCGGGGCCTTGGCGTTGACGGTCACGGATACGGGCGGCACAGACACGTTTGATCTGTCCAGCATTGGCTATGATCAAAGCGTGGACATGCGCAGCGAAGCCATATCGGACATTGGCGGTTATGACGGCAATGTGGTGATCGCGCGCGACACCGTGATCGAAAACTATATCGGCGGCAATGGACGTGACACGGTGATCGGCAATGCGGCCGACAACCACATCGACGGCAATTCCGGCAACGACACCCTGACCGGGGGCGCGGGCAATGACACGATCATCGGCGGCGCAGGCACGGATACGGCCCTGCTGGATGTGGCCAGCGACACAATCACGGTTGCTGATCTGGGCACCGGAATCGAAATCATATCGGCGCTGGGGACCGATCTGTTTTCAGGCATTGAGCGGTTCACGTTCAGCGACGCCACCCTTAGCCTGGCCGAGGTTATGGCGCTGATCCCTGATGCGCTGTCCACCCAAACCGGGACATCTGGCAATGACGTTCTGACCGGCACATCCGGGCGCGACGAATTGATTGGCGATGCCGGTGACGATCGTTTGGAAGGCGGCGCAGGCGATGACCGCCTGATTGGCGGCGACGGCAATGACGGCCTGAAAGGGCAGGATGGCGACGATTACATCGAAGGCGGCGCCGGACATGACCGCCTGCCGGGCGAAGCCGGAAACGACACAATCTATGGCGGCGATGGCAATGATGCGCTTGGCGGCGGGGATGGCGATGACCGGCTGTTTGGCGGCGACGGCAATGATCGTCATGGCGGCGGCGACGGCAATGATTACATCGAAGGCGGCAACGGCAATGACGGCATTGCAGGCGGCGCAGACACGGATACGCTCTATGGGGGGGCTGGCGATGACCGCGTAGCCGGGTCCTATGGCAGCGACTTTACCTATGGCGGGGACGGCAATGACCGCATGGGCGGGGGCTATGGCCATGACACGATCCGCGCAGGCGAAGGCAACGACATCGTTGGCGCAGGCCATGGCAATGACACCGTTTACGGCGATGGCGGCAATGACCTGCTGAACACAGCTGACGGCGATGATGTGATCTATGGCGGCACCGGGGATGACACGTTGAATGGCGGCAGCGGTGACGATCTGATATATGGGGGCGCAGGGGCTGACCTGTTCAAATTCTATAGCCCACAGAGCGGCGAAGTGGACACAATCGGTGATTTTGAAACCGGGGTTGATACGCTATCGCTGCGCTTTGTCAGTGGCAGTGACGACGCCACCCGTTTTGCCAGCCTCGACATTGATGCCATCGGCAATGACACCCATATTTCATGGCGCGGCCAGACCGTGATCCTAGAAGGCGTCGCGCCAACATCCCTCACGGTGGATGACTTTGACTTTGTGTAGGGGTGGGGCACGGCAGTAAAGACCACCTCGACAGGGGATATTCCGCATGATTGTCTTTGATGAGACAAAACATGAAAGGATCTATGATGCCTTGCGGTGAAAACCTGGTTTGGGTGAACTTTCTCTTTTGGCCGGGCGCATTGTTGACCTGCTACCTCGTCGCAAAACACAATGATTTCGGGCTACGCCAAACGTTTCTCGCGGCGGTTGGAGCCCGAAACTATCAACGCTCTCCTTTGATCAATCTGGCTTTGGCGGCAACATTGCTGGGATCAGTCGGCTTGGCGGCTTGGATCATTCAAACATGCCCATCTGGATAAGCGGCCCAATCAATTGTTGATAATATCCCGGTGGTAGCGTCGTAAAAACAGCAACCCCAGCGCCAGTGTGATGCCGCCAATCGCCCAGACATAGCCCGGCGACACATAGGCCGCGTCATAGGTCACATAGACCCCTTTGCGGACCTGTCCGATCACATGCACCAGCGGATTCCACCACAGCCAATCCTGATACGGCTGCGGAATGTCATCAAACAGGAAAAAGATCCCCGAAATGAAAAACAAAGGCCGGGTCAGGATCGCCCAGACCCGTTCCCAATTGGGATAGGTCGCCATCAAATAACAGTTCAGCGTGCCAATCCCCGCCCCCAGCCAAAACGCCATCGCCAATCCATGCGCAATCATCGGCAGGTCCAGAATAACCCGCAAATCAAAGATCTGGATCAGCCCCAGCAACACAAAAGCCACAACCATGATCTGCGTCAGCACGTTCAGCAGGAACCGGGCCAACAGCGCGTCCAGATAGGTCACGCCGGGATAAAACAGCAATTGTTTGGAAAACCGCAGCGACTGCGCCACCTTTTGGTTGATGTCCAGATAGCCGGTAAACGGCAGCATACCCGTGGCATAAAACAGCGGAAAACTGGTGCCCAATGACGGCGCCCGCAGCGCCAGTGAAAACACCAGCGACAACAGCATAACGGCCGCAACAGGCTCTAATATAGCCCAAACATAGCCCATCGCACTGCGCCCATAGGTCGTGGACATTTCCCGAATGAACAATGCCCCCACCGTGCGCGACGTGCGAAACCGCACCGGCCGCGTTTTTGGCAAAGGCGGCAAAGAGACGCTCGGTTGGGCCGGATCGGGTGGAACAGACATGACGGGAACTGGCGCCTTTAGAATAGATTTGCTAAGCCTTCGGTGAACTCCCCCAAGATGAAGGGCAGACAGGTGGAAGACAAGGCCTCGCAGGTTGAAGGCGCGCGCCCCCAAAGTGAGGCCCCCTTGACCGAGCAGCAAAAACGCGAACGGCAGATCGCCCGTGTTCAGGCCCGTGCCGAAGGGCGCGAAGAAGAATGGCTTGCTCAGAACCCGCCCCCTGCCCCGCCAAAGCCCGCGCCGCAACCCGCATCGGTTGTCGCCGGTGTTCCAACCCAAGCCGAGGTCGAAGCCGCCGCGCCCCCTGCGCAACCCGCCTTTGGTCGGCGGCGGCATTTCCGTCAGGTGATGTTTTTTCTACAGCTTGTGATCCTGCCCTGCCTGATCAGCGGCTGGTATCTGTTTTTTGTGGCACAGGACCAATATGCCAGCCATGTCGGGTTTTCTGTGCGCAAAGAAGAGACCAGCTCGGCCATTGAAATTCTGGGGGGCATCACCGAATTATCCGGGTCCTCGGCAAACGACACCACCATCCTGTTTGAATTCATCCAAAGTCAGAACATGGTGCGCGCCGTGTCTGACAAACTGGATCTGCGCGCGGCCTATCACCGTCCGGGGGATCCTATTTTTTCCTTGCCGGATGATCAGCGGATCGAAGCGCTGACCAATTATTGGCACCGCATGGTTGATGTGTTCTTTGATCGATCCTCTGGTTTGATCGAAATCCGGGTGCGCGCCTTTACCCCCGAGGACAGCCACGCCATTGCCGTGGCCATCTTTGAGGAAAGCAACCGCACCATTAACGCCCTGTCGGCCATCGCCCGTGACGACACCACCCGTTATGCCCGAGAAGAGCTGGATCACGCGATCGAACGGCTGAAACAAGCCCGCACTGCTGTGACCGAATTCCGCATCCGCACACAGGTGGTTGACCCCGCAGCTGACATTCAGGGCCGCATGGGCTTGGTCAACACGTTGCAGGCCCAATTGGCCGAAGCCGTCATTGATCTGGATCTGCTGCGCCAGTCCAGCCGCGACGACGACCCAAGGGTCATTCAGGCCCAACGCCGTGTTGCGGTCATTCAGGACCGCATTTCGGCAGAACGGTCCCGGTTTTCAGAATCCGCCACCGCCTCAGAAGAAGACCTGGCCTATTCCCGGATCGTATCGGAATACGAAGCCTTGGCCGTGGATCAGAAATTCGCCGAAGAAGCCTATGTCGGGGCATTGGCCAGTTTTGATGCCGCCACCGCCGCCGCCCAAAGGCAATCCCGCTATCTGGCAACTTACATAGAGCCTACCCTGCCCGAAACGCCCCTTTATCCGCGTCGTTGGGTCTTGCTTGCGACCATCTTTGGCGCGCTCTTTACCGGCTGGTCGATCCTGACAATGATCTATTATTCATTGCGCGACCGGCGCTAATCCCCCCATGATCCGGCTCGTCAATCTCTCCAAAACGTATCGACTGAACAACAAGTCGACAATTGTTGCGGACAATTTAAACATCGAATTCCCATCCAAGACCGCCGTGGCGATCCTGGGGCGAAATGGTGCCGGAAAATCAAGCCTGTTGCGGATGATTTCAGGCGCATTAGAGCCTGATCAAGGCGAAGTGCAGATCCAAGGCACAGTGTCGTGGCCCGTGGGGTTTGCCGGCTCGTTCCACCCCGAACTGACGGGTTTACAAAACACCCGGTTTATCGGGCGTGTCTATGGCGTAGATACGGACGAACTTGTTGATTTTGTTCAGAATTTTTCGGAACTCGGCAAACATTTCACCCAACCCATTCGCAGCTATTCCAGTGGGATGCGGTCCCGGCTTGCCTTTGGTGTGTCGATGGGGATCCAGTTTGATACCTATCTCATTGATGAAATCACCGCCGTAGGGGACGCCGCGTTCAAGCTCAAAAGCGAAGCCCTGATCCGGGCGCGCCTCAGTCAGGCAGGGGCGATTTTTGTCAGCCATTCCATGGCTCAGGTCAAACGTCTGTGTCAGCACGCTATCGTATTGGAAAATGGGCGGGCCAGATATTACACGGATGTGGACGAGGCCGTTCTGGTCCATCACCGGGCAATGTTGGGCGACGAAAACTAGGGTCTAATAAGGCCCAATTCAAATTCCAGTAAAGATGAAATCCGATCCGGACAAATCGCCCAGATCAACGTCTTCTAGGATGATCCGGTGCCCGCGCAATGTCAGATAAACGTCATCCCCCATTTGGGTTGGTGCCAGATTTGAAAATTTCGCAGCGGCATTTGCACCGGGCACCCAATAGATTTCCAGGTGATCTTCACCCGCTTCAAAATCCGTGACCAGGTCGACCTCGCCGCTGATCATCTGATTGAACACAAATGTATCTCGGCCCAACCCGCCTGTCATTGTGTCGTTTTCTTCGCCTGCATTGATGCGATCATCCCCGGTTCCGCCATAAATAGTGTCTGTTCCCGTGGCGGTGTTCAGGATGTCATTGCCGCTACCGCCATAGACCGTATCGTTGTGGTGCCCCGCCCCGACAATGTCGTCCCCAGCGCCCGCATCGATGTAATCATGCCCATATCCGCCGCCCATCGTGTCGTTGCCATCCCCGCCAAAGCTGATATCGCTTCCGTATGATCCCGCCATCCGGTCATTCCCGGCACCACCAAACAATGTGTCAGCCTCGGATCCCGCGGCCAGCCCGTCATTACCATTGCCACCATAGAGGATGTCATTGCCTGGCCCGGCCCCCATCCGATCGTTCCCTTCGCCACCATAGAGACTATCGTTGCCGTAATCGCCCCCAAGCGCATCATCCCCCGCTTCTCCGTAGATTTCATCATCGCCCAGATCACCGGGCAACCGATCATTCCCAGCGCCCCCATACATCAAGTCATCCCCGTCACGCCCCAGCAGCCCGTCATCGCCATCCCCGCCATATAACGTGTCATTGCCCAGCCCGCCGTCGATACGATCGTCACCGCCGCCGCCATGGAACCAATTGCTCTGATCGGTTCCCGTCAGTTGATCATTCCCCTCGCCGGAAATGATGCCTTCGATGCTCTGAAAACGGTCATCCGCAGCAGGCCCTGTATTGGCCCCAGCGTCGTTGAGATCTACGATCATATTGCTGGTATGATCTGCATAGCTAACCACATCGATACCTAGGTTCCCCCAAAACGTGTCGCCGCCACCGCCCGACACCAAAATATCTGACCCCTGCCCTGCATAAAAAATGTCGTCCCCGGTTCCCCCTACCAAGGTGTCATCATTGACCGTACCGCGTATGATTTGGTCGCTATCCGCAGGATCAGGGTCTGGTTCAGGCAGAGGTTCCGGATCGGCCAAGGCTTCGCGCACCACATCAATGTTGCTTAGAAACTGAAAATCCAGATCTTCAAAATCAGACAGGCTCAGCGCGCCGCCGCTGCGTTGAAACAGATCGAAACTTTCGCCGCGAAATGTCAGCTGCAAACCACCACCGGTTAGGGTTGTGACGCTCAGCTGGTCGGCGGAATACAGCATCGTCCAATCGCTGAGATCGATCACATCGGTTCCAACGTCAAAATCGGCGATGACATCTGTCTGACCATCCGATCCGTTCAAATAAAAGATATCCGCACCGCCCCCGCCATAGAGAGTGTCACGCCCGGTTCCATCGACCAGTAAATCGTCTCCGTACCGGCCTTCTAGGGTGCCATTGCCGCTGCCCAGGACCAGAAAATCATCCCCTGCATATCCATTGCGGAACCCGTTTTCCTGATACCGCAAATCCGTGAGCGACGTCAGATCCAACGTGAACTGGCTCACATCTGCGTCGCCTTGCGAGGTTGCAAAAATCTCCAACCGGTCCCCTTGGACAATAGCGGCCAATGACGACACCCGATCCAGCCCAATGAGCAATGTGTCTTCGATACTTTCTAAATGGACCAACTGCCCGGCCGGGGTCAGGGCAAAGACGCTGAGCCCGGAATCCCCCCCCGCCGCGAGCACCAATGTCCGACCATCGGCAATCTCAATCACTTCGATCGCAGACACGGCCGCAAAACGTGTGCCCAGATCGTCCCAGATATGAGAGGTCGCCGTCAGTCCGCCGCCGGGATCGACCTCCAATACGGTCAAACTCGAACTGCCAGAGGCGCCCACCACAATGAAATCGCGCCCACTTATATGTGCGGTGTCCATCACACTGACATTCTGCAGCGGCAGGCTTTGTTGCTGGCCAAAGCTTTCGACATCGATCAATGCGCCGCCAGCCCCCACTTGGTATCCGGTGATTCCGTGTTCGGACTGCGATCCAACAAACAAATAGGTTGTGCCCGCGATCTGAACGCTGGTCATCGCCGAAATGCCATCCCCATATGTCAGGGCCGTGTCGGGCATTTCGTAAACCGGCACCAAACCGCCCGCGCCGGGATTGATTTCATAGACGCCGATCCCAGCTCCGTTTGTCGCCGCAACAAAGGCATAATCCGTGCCCGCAACCGACGCACAAACAAGACTGGCAAGGCTGACTTGGCTGGCCTGCGTGGATAAAAACACCTGTAAGCCCCCGGAATCCCCCATATTCGCGCTTAGCTGGGCCGCATCGATGGCCGCTTGGGACAGGCTGTAGGATTGACCGTCTTGGGTGAAATTGATCCGGGTATTGGTGTTTGAAATGCCGCCCGTGCTGGCCAGCCCTGTGCCCGACGCATCGTAATCCCGGCGCAAACCCGCGCTGTGATCAATCAGGGACACCCCGGAATTGGTAACAGACAACGACCCATACCCGATCGCGACGCCGGGCACGGCGCCTGAAAGCAATCCAGTAAACACAAGTTGGGGCACAGCCACGTCTCCACCTTTCCACAAAGGAAAGATCGAATTTCCACGCGGCAGGGGGCGGGATAATCTGTGGCAAAACGTGGCCTATTAGCGCGAATTTAGTTCAAACGCGCGCCGTTCATTTTGGCGATGGATTTGGGGGTAGGGGGCATTCATGCGTCAAATGTTTCGCGTGCGAAACATTTCAGCCCAGTCGCGTTTTCAACCAGGCCGTCAATTCATCACGCAGATCCGCATCCAATGCTGGCCCAGCAAGCCGCAGGCTGCCATCCTTATGTGCCAGCAAAGTTAGCCCGGGCAGATCAACAGGGGCGGTTGGTTTAGAGTCTAAATCAGGCTTTGGCTTACTGGTTTTTGCGGGGGCCAGAATGCCCTGCACAACCTTCAATTCTTCATCTTGGGTCTGGGGCAAAGCCATCGTCAGCGCCTCGGTCAACCGAGACCGCAGGTCGGCATCCTCATCCATCGCTTTGGCCAGAGCCAAACCAAGCCGTTCTGTCAATGCATGCGGCCATTTCAACACGTCATCCAATCCGCGCACCAATGACAAAAACGACCGTATCTTGGATCGTTTGGCCCGTGACGCTGCATGATAGAGACTAAGAAGGGCTTTTTTCTCAGTCTCGAACACACCTTGATCCACGGCCCGTGCGGCAACGCGGGCGCGTTCATAATAGCTGAGCCCAACCCGGATTTCGTTTTCTTCGACCATGGCCAAATAGGCATCAGCAGAATCCGATGGCAGCCGTAACAGAGCCAAAACAGTGTCTGATCCTGCGTCTTCGACACTTAACCGTTGCAAAGCCGTTAGACGACGCCACCCGGAAATCAATCCGTAGCGCCCATTGTCCAATGCTGTTACCTCAATCGGTGTTTGCTGCCCTCGGGACCGCAGGGATGCCATCAGGCTTTGCATATCGTCGTCATCGACTGCAATCCGGTCTCGCACCAGATAATCCGCCTGAATTGCGTCCAAGGGCAGCTCAAGCACCATCCGTCCGGTTTGGCGGGCTTTTTCAACACTATCTGACAATTCAGCCAGCGCCGCCGCACTGGCAGTTTCCCGGGCCACATCGGCGATCGGGGCGCTTTTGCCGCCACCATGGGTGCGGGTTACAGCGACACCTTGGGGGTAGGCGGGAAAGGCTGATTTCGTCTCTAACTCAGCGGGACTTGCAACCGGGTTCGCTTGTTCTGGCGTAACAGGTGACAGTCTTTTGCGTTTGGCCATATGTGAGCCCCCTCATGTGTTTCGCACGCGAAACATTACTCAGCCGCTTGTCCGGCCATTTCTTCGGCGCGTTTATCCCGACGCCAAGCCCCAACAAACAAAGCTTTTACCGCCGCATAGGTCGTATCAAATGTTTCACGTCCGCGGGCATAGGTTTCACGGTTAAAGTCGCGATAATCGGCTTCGTAAATCCCTTGCACTTGTTCGCCAGCCTGACCGATCAGCGCGGTAAAATCCTGACGATGTGGCGACAGCGTATTGCCCATATAGGCCTGCATTAGAGCCACAAGTTCGGCCTGTTGTGCCCCATTATAGCGGGTGACAATCGCCCGGACCGCGTCCCATTCAAACCCCATTTCGGGGCGCCCCAAGGCACGGGCTGCGATGTTTTCTGCGTCCTCGATGGATCCAAATGTGGTTTGCAACATGTCAAAGAACCGACCGGTGGAATCAAATTCCAAAAATGAAGCCCCCATCGGCACCAGCAAAATGTCCGCCGCCGCCAGCCCATTGATGGTCAGATAGCCCAGGGCAGGGGGGGTATCGATGAAAATCAGGTCATATTCATCCAGCACACCGTCTTGTTCGAACACATCTGTCAATGCATCCCACAATTTCCAGCCACGGCCCTGCATCCGCCAGACCGGCACCTGAAATTCGGCCCAATACAGGTTCAATTGCGCCCCAATCAGATCGATATTGGGCCAATGTGTTGACTGGATCAGCGATTGCGATTTTGTGTCCAGCGCATCGTTTAACGTGTCATCCAGTGGAATGGGCGCATCGCCACGATCCAGACGCCGCTGATTTTCCTGCCGCAAATGCCCCGCGTAATGACGCGCCATAAGCGGAAAAACAGTGCCCCATTCGTCATCGACTTTGCCGCCAAAGATCGATGTCATCGACCCCTGACTGTCCAGATCCACCACCAGCACTTTGTAGCCGTCCAGCGCGGCCGACATGGCCAGATGCGCGGCGGTGCTGGTTTTCCCCACCCCGCCTTTGAAATTCGCCACGGCCAGCATTTTGGCAGGCAGACCTTCGGGACGATAGGGCAGGTAATTCTTTGCCTTTGATCCTTCGCTGCCGAAATGTGCCCGCAGGCGCAGGACCTCATCGAGGGTGAACCATTTGGCGCCCCCTTGGGTTTCGCTCTGACCTTGGGGCAAATCTGGATTGGCTTTCAGGACCCGGCGAAAATGCCCGACGGCAACAGGGATCAGATAGCGGGTGATTTCCCATGTGGAAAACAAACGTAGGTGCCGCGATCCATCCTCTTGGAGACCGCGGGTGATCAGGTCATCCCGCCCGCGCGCGCAGCCATCGGCGATCTGAGCAAAGCTTTGTGTTGAACTGGGCGTCCCCAATGCATCGGCCGCTTGGTCTGGATCGATGCTGAAATACGGAGGCAAAGCGGTATCGGACATGGGGTGCCTTTTTGCTGCTGGCGAAGGGCTGCTGTCGAAATTTGGCGCGTTGATGTGCGCTCTTTTTCGCATCATACCCAAAAACAGCAAACATGAAAGAGAAAGCCGGACATTGGCGTGTTTTTCTTTGATTTTCTTAGCAATGCAGAACGGTTTTCAGTGCGATTGCTCTGCTTTTGGTCCGATATTTTGAGAGGATTGTGGTGTTTCTGCCTCAGGAAGACCAGTTAAATTATGTTAGTTGATTGTTACAGGGATTGGCCGATTTTGAAAAACACCTGTTTTTGAATGGGATAAGCAGTTTTCTGAGACCGGGAGTGACTCTGAACCGACGAAGAGATGACTCTGATCCCACGAGCTTGCGACTCTGATCCCACGGTGAAATTTTTGGGGATGTGCAAACTGCACGGGCCGGTTGTGGACGCTGCCTGTGGATAAGTTTAGGGTGTTAGTGAAACCCCGAAAGACCCGCAGAATCGGTCAAATCAAAAACAGGGGTCCAGAGGAGCAGGCAGGCGGATGAGTGCGACCGATATCGGCGAGGGTGCGGATTTTCCCGTAGACCCATCTATGACAGCAGGATTTTTTGTCTGCGATATCTTTGCGGCCAGTCCCAAAGACGACATCGCGACAATGGAACACCCGATCTTTTCGCTGTCCACGCGCCCGGACCGGCGGGTGCTGTCTTATGAACATAACGGTGCAACCATCGAAGTGACGCCCAGCGTCAAAGGCCGCGCCACGATCCATGACAAAGACATTCTGATCTATTGCATTTCCCAGCTGATGGCGGCGCTGAATGCGGGGCGTGAAATTTCCCGCACGATGGTTCTAAAGGCGCATGATCTGTTGGTGGCGACCCATCGGGGCACGTCTGGTGACAGTTATACGCGGCTGCGTCAGGCGTTTGAACGGCTGGCCGGGACCCGGATCACCACCAATCTGGAAAATGGCGGCATAGAGGTCACCCATGGATTTGGCCTGATCGAATCCTGGAAAATCGTGCGCAAATCCCGCGGTGGGCGCATGGCGTCGGTAACGGTGACTTTGTCGGAATGGCTTTATCAGGCGGCGCTGTCCAAATCGGTCCTGACCCTCAGCCGGGATTATTTCACATTGCGCAAACCGCTTGAACGGCGGATCTATGAATTGGCGCGCAAACATTGCGGTCGTCAACCGGACTGGCGGATTTCACTGGACGTGCTGCATAAGAAAGCCGGGTCCAGCGCCCCGTTGCGGGTGTTTCGCGCCGCGATCCGGCGGATGATTGTCGACAATCCGCTGCCCGATTATGTACTGAGCGAAGAGGCCGGGGATGTGTTCCGGTTCAGTCGCGTACGTGTGGTGGACCCGATCGGCGCGCCGGTTTTGTCGTCGGACGCTTTGGCGCGGGGGCGTCTTCTGGCGCCGGGTCACGACATTTATGCGCTCGAAGCGGAATGGCGCAGCTTTTGGCAAGACAGTGGTCGCCCCAAAATTCGATCTGCGGATCGGGCATTTTTGGGTTGGGTGAAATCCAAAATGGCGCGTCGCGGATAGCTGACGCGCGTCAGAAATAAAACGGAGTGACAATGAAAGTTTTGGTGTTTGGGCAATCTGGCCAAGTGGCCCGGGAAATGCAGGCGCTGGCGCAGCCCGAGATTGAAATTGTGACCCTATCCCGTGCGCAGGCGGATCTGTCTGATCCGGCAGGCTGCAGCGCCCAGATCGACATGCAGGCCCCTGATATGGTGATCAATGCCGCGGCCTATACGGCCGTGGACAACGCCGAAACCGAAGAAGCCGACGCCAAGCTGATCAACGCCGATGCCCCTGGCGCTATGGCCCAGGCCTGCGCTGCGCGTAGCGTACCATTCGTGCATATTTCGACCGATTACGTGTTTGACGGAACCGGGCAGGCGGCGTGGACCCCGGATATGCAAACCGGACCGGTTTCGGCCTATGGCCGCACCAAGCTGCAAGGCGAAGAGGCCGTGATGGCCGCAGGCGGGGCTTGGGCCATTTTGCGCACCTCTTGGGTGTTTTCCGCCCATGGCAATAACTTTGTCAAAACCATGCTGCGGCTGGGGGGCGATCGCGACAGCCTGTCGATTGTGGGCGATCAGATCGGCGGCCCAACAGCGGCACGTGATATCGCGCAGGCCTGTTTGACCATGGCCATGGCGTTGCGCACGGATCCGACAAAATCAGGAATCTATCATTTCAGTGGCGGGCCTGATGTCAGCTGGGCCGATTTTGCCGCGGAAATTTTTACGCAGGCCAATCTGACTTGTGACATCACCGCCATTCCCAGTGCCGATTATCCAACCCCCGCCAAACGTCCGCTGAATTCGCGGATGGATTGCAGCGCAACCCAAACGGTTTTTGACATTCCGCGCCCGGATTGGCGCGTTAGCCTGTCACAGGTTCTGGCGGAATTGGACCGCGCTTGATAAGCAGGGGCAACCTCATTTGTTGACCCTTTTGCTAAGGACCCGCGCGTGCTGATCCAAGATACAATCCTCCCCGAAGTTAAAATCCTCACGCCGCGTCGGTTTGGGGATCATCGTGGCTTTTTCAGCGAAAGCTGGAATAAGCGCAGCCTAGAAGAAGCGGGTCTATTCCTGCCCGAATTTGTCCAAGACAACCATTCCATGTCCCAAGAAGTGGGCACGGTGCGCGGGCTGCATTTTCAATCGCCCCCCCATGGGCAGGGCAAATTGGTGCGGTGCGGACGCGGGCGGATTTTCGACGTGGCAGTGGATGCACGCCGCAATTCACCGACCTATGGGCAATGGCACGGCCAAGAGCTGAGCTTTGACAATGGGGTGCAATTGTGGATTCCGGCCGGGTTTCTGCATGGGTTCATGACCCTCGAGCCCGAAAGCGAGATCATTTATAAATGCACCGATCATTATGCGCCGGAATGTGACGGCGCTGTGCGGTGGGACAGCTGCGGCATTGACTGGCCGCTGGATGGGATCACCCCGATCCTGTCCCCCAAAGACGAAGCCGCGCAGACATTCGCAGAGTTTGACACCCCATTTGAGTTCGAAGGATAAAACATGAAGCTTTTGGTGACCGGCGGGGCCGGATTTATTGGATCGGCTGTGGTGCGTCAGGCGATTGGCGCTGGCCATCAGGTGGTCAATCTGGATGCGCTGACCTATGCGGCCTGTCTGGAAAATGTGGCCGATGTGGCGGACAATCCAAACTATGTTTTTGTACAGGCGGATATCCGGGATCGCGCAGCATTAGACACTGTTTTAGCCGAACATGCCCCGGATGCGATCATGCATCTGGCCGCAGAATCCCATGTGGATCGGTCGATCGATGGCCCAGCTGAATTTATCGAAACCAATGTGATCGGTACCTTTCATCTGCTCGAAGCGGCGCGCGCCTATTGGACGGCTCAGGGCAAACCTGACACGTTCCGGTTCCATCACATTTCCACCGACGAAGTTTATGGATCGCTGGGCGCCACAGGCCAGTTCACCGAAACCACACCCTATGATCCGCGCAGTCCCTATTCCGCCTCAAAGGCGAGTTCTGACCATCTGGTGCGGGCCTGGGCAGAAACCTATGGTCTGCCGGTGGTGCTGACCAATTGTTCCAACAATTACGGCCCCTACCATTTCCCCGAAAAACTGATCCCGGTTGTTATCCTGAATGCGCTGGCCGGGAAAGATTTGCCGATCTATGGCGATGGGTCGAATGTGCGCGATTGGCTATATGTCGAAGACCACGCCGATGCGTTGCTGACAGTGGTTCAGCGCGGCGAAGTGGGGCGCAGCTATAACATTGGCGGCGAAAATGAACGCAGCAATTTGCAGCTGGTTCAGACGCTTTGCGCTATATTAGACACCAAACGCCCCAAGGCGGATGGGTCTTATGCCGATCAGATTACCTTTGTGACGGATCGCCCGGGACATGATGCGCGTTATGCGATTGATCCGGCGCGGATCGCGGGGGAACTGGGCTGGCGTCCTTCGGTGACTGTCGAAGAAGGGCTGGAGCGCACTGTTGATTGGTATCTTGCCAACGAATCTTGGTGGCGCGCGTTGCAACAAAGGGATGGCGTGGGCCAAAGATTGGGCGTCAAGGCTTGATCTACTGACCTCGCCTTTGGGGGCGGGGCCATCTAAATTGCGATGAGGACGGGCAGCGTTTAAACAAAGTTGACCGACCTTTCGCGTTTCTGAACCAGAAGATGACACCAGATATGAACACCGACCAACACCCGACAGAACATTCAACCGGGACTGATTTGCTGCAGCAAACCTTTGATGCGGCTTACTACCTGACGCAGAACCTGGATGTCGCGCTGGCGGGGGTTAATCCGCTGGACCATTATTGCACCTCTGGCTGGCAAGAGGGGCGCAAGCCCAATGCCTGGTTTGATGCGCAGGCCTGGATCGACAAAAACACCGCATTGCGCAAAGGCAAAGAAGACCCTTTTGCCCATTACCTGAACACGCTTGGTTCGGATGATCCTGCAATCGCCGACCATATTACAGCCGGCGGGGCGGATCTGTTGCAGGCGCATTTGCGTCAGGCGTTTGACGATGATTTCTATCTGCAGGTCAATCCTGATGTGGCGGCTGCCGGGGCGGCGCCATTGGACCATTACCTGTCCTCGGGCTGGCGCGAAGGGCGTGCGCCCAACAGCTGGTTTGATCCGCGCCGAGGGGCGGCGGACCCTTTGGATTTGACCACAGCCGAGGTCAATCCCTTTCTGGGTTTCCTTGCGACCTGTCCTGCGGACCAATCCTCCCAACAGGTTTATGAAACACAGCACGACACCCCCACCAAAGAGGCCCCCCTCTCTTTGGGCGGGCAGCTGCTGCACGCCTTTGATGCGACGTATTATCTGACGCAAAACCCGGATGTGATTTTGGCAGAAGTTGATCCGCTGGACCATTATCTGTCCTCTGGTTGGCGCGAGGGCCGCCGCCCGAACAGTTGGTTTAAACCTGATGATTGGGCGGCCAAACATCCAGAGCTGGATGTGACCCAAACCAACCCATTTGTGCATTTTCTGGAATACAAAGACCGCGCCGCAGGGGCCTATGGGGCCGATCTGAAACGCGCCAGCGAAAACAAATTCATCTATTGGAGTGGCCTGAATTGGCAAGGCGAAGAAAGCGCGCGACCGGTTGTGGTTGCAGCACCTTTGCCCAACAAGGCGGATCTGGCGTTGCTGGCGCAACACTTTGATGCGGAATTCTATCTGGAACAGAACCCGGATGTGGCCGAGGTCGGTGCAAATCCCCTGTTCCATTTTGCCACTATCGGCTGGATTGAGCGCCGTGATCCCAGCCCTGATTTTTCCATGGCTTATTATCTGCGCTACAATCGGGATCTGCGTCAGCAGCGGATGAACCCGTTTATGCATTACCTGAAACATGGCCACAAAGAAGCATGGCGCAAGTCGGCTAATGTGGTGGATGCGCAGGTTCTGATGCATTTCGATGATGATGAAAAAATGCAGGCCCGTCTGGCCGCGGCCAAAGCGTTGGAGCCGATGGTGGCGTTGCCCAATGAACCGCGGCGGGTCACATCGCCTTTGGTCGCGGCAGAGCGCGCGACCGATATCGCCCGCGCTTTGCGGTTGGATTTGGCGGGGCGGACCTATCGCTATGTGGTGGCGGTGCCCCATGTGCGCATGTCTGGCGCCAGCCGGGTTGCGGCGATCTTTAGCGAAGCTTTGGCAAATGTGCGCGACCCATCAGACATCCTGGTCATCACCACAGACAGTTCAGAAGCCGAATATATCGGCTGGTTCCCAGAGGGGGTCGATCGGATCGATCTGTCGGCCTATGTGGCGGACATCACCTATGAAAACAAAATTCGCATTTTGCTGGACCTGCTGCGCGGCATCGATTGCGCCACCTTGGTCAATGTGAATTCCCGACTGGTCTGGGAAGCGTTGCGCATGTTTGGCCGCCAGATGTCGCACGAATTCAAAATCGTGACCTATCTGTTCACATGGGATGAAACCCCGGCCGGCAATCGGGTTGGCTATCCGATCCAATGGCTGCGTGATACGGCGGACCATCATCATGTCCTGCTGACGGATACCAAAAACCTGGCCAATGACGTGTCTGACCGGCTTGGCTTTGGGCGGCTGGACGGAGAGGCCGACGTGCTGCCGCTTTATACGCCCGTCCCCCCAACCGAAGCCGTTGCCAACACAAATCTGCCGCGCCACGAACCCGCACGTGTTTTGTGGGCCGGCCGGTTTGACGCTCAGAAACGATTGGATGTGTTGGTGGCCATTGCACGGGCCAATCCGCATATTGTGTTTGATGTCTACGGCAAGGCAGTGTTGGACAAACGAGGGTTGGATGCGTTTGACCCGCCCGACAACATCGTCCGCAAAGGCACATATTCTGAACTTCAGGACGTGTTAGACACACCTTATGTGGCGTTCCTATATACGGCGCAATGGGACGGTCTGCCGACAATTCTGTTGGATATGGCCGCAGCTGGCCTGCCGATTGTGGCCCCTGATGTGGGCGGGATTGGTGAATTGCTGGACAATGACACCGGTTGGTTGATTGACGATTTCACCGATGTGGATGGCTATGGCGCCGCGTTGCGTGACCTGATCGCCAACCCGACTGATGCGCGCATACGGGCGGATCAGTTGAAAACCCGGATCGCCAAACAATTTGCCCCGGTTGGATATGAAACTGCTCTGCAAAATATGGTGACCAAACATGACCTGTGATCTGACCTGTATCATCACCGGCCACCGAGAAGGTCGGCTGGCTGTGCCATCCCTGCGGTCATTCTGGGCCGCGATCCACGCAGCACGTGCGGCTGGATACAGTGTTGAGGCGCGTTTGTGCCTTGATAGACCCGATGCCCTGACCACCAAGGTGTTTCAGAGCTATCGTTTTGATGCGCCGGAAATTGCGATGTTTGAGTTTGCCGATCAGGGCAAAGTGCGCAATGCCGCGATCGGGACCGAAGGGCAGGGCGCCAATGGCACCTATGCGGCTTTTCTGGATGCGGATGATCTCTGGAGCGAAGATTGGCTGGTACAGGCTCTGGATTTCCTAAAAGACAAGCCAGACACCCATATCGCCCATCCGGCCTATAATTACTTTTTTGAAAAACAGGCGACGATTTTCAAACATGTGGACCAAGAGGACCCAGAATTTCGTTTGGACCTGCTGCGGGTGGCCAATTACTGGGATGCTTTATGTGTCTGTCCCACCGCAATTTACCGCGCGCACCCGTTTTGCGACCGCGATATCGCGGGCGGTTATGCCTATGAGGATTGGGTGTGGAACTGTGAAACGGTGGCCGGGGGCATGATCCACAAAGTGGTGCCCGACAGCGTGTTGTTTAAACGCCGCCAAGAAAGTTCCCAGACCATGAAAGCCTCGGCCAACAAGTCTCTGGGCCGGCGGCATCCGCTGCTGAATTATCGGTTTGCGGGTTATGCAGCTGAGGATCAAAGCACGTGATCCTTGTTTTTGGTGGTACTGGGTTTGTCGGGCGCAATCTGGTCCCGATGTTGCGGGAACAGGGACGCAATGTGCGGGTTGTGTCACGCCGCCCGGATGGTGCGTTTCTGGACGCCCATGCGCCGGGCACTGAACATCTGACGCTGGAACAGTTCTACGCCGATCCGGCTGCCGCGCTGTTTGGTTGCACATCGGTGATCTATCTGGCCTCGACCAGCACACCGGGCGCCAACCTGACCACCCCCTGGCAAGAGGCGCAGGATACGCTTGATCCGGTTTTGCGGGTGATGTCCAATCTGGTCGAATTCGGCTCTGATGCAGGGCATATGCCGCATTTTGTCTATTTGTCCTCTGGCGGTACGGTCTATGGGCAGGTGGATCAGGATATGATCCACGAAGACACGCCCCTAAACCCGATTTCGCCTTATGGGCTGGGCAAAAAGATGAGCGAAACCGCGGTAGATTTCATGGCACGAACGCGGGGGTTGCGCGCAACGATCCTGCGTCCGGCCAACCCAATTGGCCAATGGCAAACCAGCCTGAGCCAAGGCGTGGTGGGCGCGCTATGTCGGGCCGCAACCCAAGGCGCATCTTTCCCGATGTTGGGGGATGGCAGTGCGGTGCGCGACTATTTTGATGTGCGGGATCTGGCGCGGGCAATCATCATGACACTTGATGCGCCGGATGCCAGTGTGGGCCAGATTTGGAATGTCGGGTCTGGCTGTGGCAATTCGGTTCGCGAAATTCACGCCCTGGTCCAGGATGTGTCCGGACGTGACATTGCCATCGAAACACGCCCGTCGCGCCCCACAGATGTGGACCGGGTTGTGCTGGATATTGGTCAGATCAATGCCGCGTTGAACTGGCATCCCAGCCATGACCTGCGCGACACATTGCGCGGTATTTGGGCCGGGTTTGAGCCTGTCTAAGACCCAAACCCAGCCTAATCCCAAGATCAGAAGATAAAGTCTGAGGCGTCAAACTGACCCAAATTGGTGCTTTGCACGGTGACCGATTGGCCCGCTGCGATGGAAATCACCACATCTGCACCCACTTGGGATGCGGCGGCCAGAACATCGGCAAACGAATTGATCAAGGCATGTGACGCAAAGCTGAGATCATCGATGTTGTTTTGCCAATCGGTGATCACATCCAGCCCGTTTGCGGTTTCAAAGACAAAGACATCCGCGCCGGTTCCCCCGGTTAAGCTATCCGCGCCGCTGCCGCCAAACAGGCTGTCATTGCCCGCGCCCCCATTCAACAGATCCGCGCCGCCATCGCCATAAAGCAGGTCATTGCCGCCTTCTCCGGACAGTTGATCCCCCGAAGTGCCGCCAAACAGGCGATCAACACCAGAGCCCCCATTCAGGATGTCCACGCCATTTCCGCCATACATCGTGTCGAATCCAAGCCCACCTGACAGGGAATCTGCGCCATCGCCGCCTTCCATCAGATCGTTGCCCGATCCGCCAATCAACGTGTCTGATCCGGCCCCGCCAGTCAGGTAATCTGATCCGGTTTGACCATTAAGCATATCATTGCCGCTGCCGCCAAACAGGCTGTCGGACCCATTGCCCGCGATGGCATTGTCTGCGCCTGCCTGCCCATAAATCACGTCATTGCCCGACCCACCATTAAGACTGTCAACGCCGTTGCCGCCATCCAACGTGTCGGACCCGCCTTGGCCCAGCAATGTGTCATCACCGGCTCCGCCAAACAGGCTGTCATTGCCGGTGAACCCTGTCAGGTAGTCCGCATCGTCAGCCCCATAAAGCCGATCATAGCCGCTGCCGCCGTTCAGCGTGTCCGCGCCCTGGCCCCCGGCCAAGGTATCGCCCGCGCCACCCCCATTCAGAATGTCATCGCCGCGCCCGCCAACCAGATGGTTGACCGCACCATTGCCTGTCACAATGTCATTGCCGTCGCCCATCACGACGTTTTCGATCCCATGGCCCGCCGCTAGAATCTGCAGCGTGGCAGGGTTGCCGTCTTGATCTTCGGCCGAGGCCATTCCGGTGACCAAGTTCAGATCTACATCGACCCCGATCCCGGCCATATTGGCCCAATCCGTGCCGCCATTGGTGTCGCCATGGGCCAGCCGGGTCACATCCACCCCCAAGGCCGAGAAATACGCATTGGTGAAATGATGGACGTCGTTGTTGTCCAGCGTTTGCCCATAGGCCGTCAGTTGCAGGGAATTCACCACCAACGCATCGGCGCTATAGACGTCAGCGACATTGATGGTCCAAGTACCCGCCGATGTTTCGCCCAGCAAATGGTCGATCCCAAAGATCCAGGTGTCGTTAAAGCTGGTGGAAATATTTCCAGGATGCAGGGCTGTGATGACGCTGCCATCTGGCGACGTGATCGTGACCTGAACATCCCCCGCAAAGGTAGAGTTGAACCCCATCGACAAAGCCACGTGTTCAATGGCGATGTCATTGCCGATCGAGACGGTGAAATCCACACCATTGCTGTCGCCATCCGGAATGGCGGTGGATGTGTTCATCAGTGTTGATGTGGCTGTGACTTCGTTGCTGCTGATTTGGGCGTCATCAAACAGGTGCCAGATTTCCGCCATGCGCACCGCGCCAAAGGCATCAATCATCCCAAACCCATAACTGGCGGACACGGCCATGCCGCCGCCATTCCAGTTTTCGGCACTATTGAACCGCCATTCTTCGACCTCAAACCCGCTGGCCAATTCGCCATAACCGGACCCGGTTTCAACCGCTGAAATCGCCAGAATGTTTTGCACGTCGCGCCAGCCCAAGTTCGGATTGGCTTGTAACATCAACGCAACCACGCCCGCAGTGACGGGGGTCGCTGCGGATGTCCCCCCAAAGGTGGTGGTGTAATCGCCGGTTTCATAGCCCGGCGTGCCGGTGACATCTGTGGTCACGGCCCCCGCTGGGGCCGCCACCAGAATAGAGGCGCCAAAGTTGGAATAATCGGCAACATCCCCGTCATCGCGTGTGGCCGCAACCGTCAGGGTGAACCGGGATGCGTTCACGCCGGATCCGCCCGCATCCAAGGTGTCATTGCCAGCGGCCTGAACGATAACAGTGCCCAATCCGCCGCGTCCGTTCTGGGACAGCAGGTCGTATTCGCCGCCTGCTCCGGCCAGCAATCCGGCAAAGTTTGTCAGGTTGGCCAGGTTCTGGCTTGATCCGAAATTGGGTGTCGATCCCCAGCTGTTGGACGAAATGTCAAAGTTGGCCGCCGCTTGGTTGACCACATGCATAAACGGATCAAAGGCGCCGTTCACATAGCCATAAGTGCCGCTGTCAAAGATGTTCACCCCGGTCAGGGTCACCCCGTGGGCCACGCCGACACCGCCGGTGCCGTTATTGTCAATCGCACCAATCAGGCCCCCCGCAGCGGTGCCATGGGCATCATCCCCCACCGGGAACGGATCCACCGCCACCCCCAGATCATCAACCACATGCAGGGATGCATCGTAATTGCCAGCCAGATCGGTATGGTTGTAATCCAGCCCGTCATCATAGACGCCGACGGTCACGCCAGAGCCGTCAAATTCGTCCCAGATCGTTTCAATCCGTCCGATCAGGTCAAAATGCCATTGTGATGCATAAAGTGGATCTGTTGGTGTGGTCATAAATCTGCCCCCCAAGGCGCTGTCTATCAATTGATCTCTATGGATGCATGTCCTGCCAGGCCGTCACCAAGAAGGCTGGCCCCTGCATGCACCGTGAAATTTCTACAAAATGGCCGGTGATTTGGATCGATTGACCCGTCGTGAGATGTCGCGCCGCCAGCCGTTCCAGGCTGATGGTTTGCCCGTCCTCTAATCGTAGCCGCGGGCAGGTTGCCCCATTGGCGATGACCTGACCGGTTAGGGTGACATGTGTTGTGTAATCGGTTGGCTCGGCTTGTGTTTTGGTCACATCAACCGAGGCATCGCTGGGCGCTGCGACCTGCGGCGTTGGTGTGTTTTGTGCCATACATCCGCCCCCGACGATCACAGCACATCCAACCACAAAGGCGGTTATGCGACATATAAAGACTCGTTTACTCACAGGCGCGAGCTTAGGTGAGCTGTCGGATTTCGAAAAGTGTTAATTGAAAAACGACCACCCGAAGGCAGCCGTTTTCCGCTGATATCATTCAGAGGGTGTCCCCAGATCAGAAGGTGAAGTCACCCGCATCAAACTGCCCCATCAGGGCTGTCGTAAAGGTGATCGTGTTGCCCGCTGACAAGGTGGTGACAACATCTGCCCCGACCTGCGCTGACGCCGCCTGCCATTGGGCAAAGTTGTTGATGCCAATCAGACCGGACAGGTCGATGTCATCCACATTGTTGCGCCAATCGACAATTTCGTTATCGCCGATCGCAGAGCCTGCAAACACAAAGCTATCAGCCCCTGCGCCACCGGTGAGCGTATCATTGCCCCCGCCCGCATTCAGCCAATCATTGCCGCCACCGCCCAGCAATTCGTCATTGCCGGACCCACCGCGAATGGTGTCGTTGCCGCCCTGACCGTTCAGGTAGTCGTTGTTGCCTTCGCCTTCGAGGATGTCAGACCCGGCATTGCCCAGAATGGTATCATGACCACCGCCACCATACATGGTGTCGTTGCCCAGGCCGCCATTGATGTCATCCGCGCCGGTGCCACCATAGATCTGGTCAAAGCCGTTGCCGCCGCTGATGCTGTCATTGCCAACACCGCCATCAATGGAATCCGACCCGTTCACACCCAGAATGGTGTCGTTGCCGTTGCCGCCTTCGATGGTGTCGTTGTTGCCGCCACCGTTCAGGTAATCGGCCCCGTCGCCCCCATAAAGTTCGTCAAATCCAGCGCCGCCATAAAGACTGTCTGTACCTGTTCCACCAAACAGATCATCCGCATTGGCATGGCCCGTCAGGACATCATTGTCAGCGCCACCATATAGGACGTCGTTGTCATTGTTGCCGTTCAGGGTGTCATTGCCCGCGCTGCCCATCAGGGTATCGGTGCCGGTGCCGCCATTGATGACGTCATTGCCGTTTTCACCGTCAGCGCTGTCATTGCCGGCCCCCAAGGTGATTGAGTTGTTGGACGCATTCCCGGTCACCGTGTCATTGCCGGCGCCCATGACCACGTTTTCGAACTCTGCAAACAATTCTCCGCCATAGTTGGTCAGGCCTGTATCCATGTCAAAAACATAGGTGCCATTAAAGGCTGTGTGGTTGATCGTATCGGTGCCTGTGCCCCCATACATCTGTTCAATCCCAAGCCCTGAGAACATCAGGTCATTGTCCGCGTCCCCGTAATATTCACCGGCGCCGTGGCTGATGATCCGGTCATTCCCGGCCCCACCATAGATCGTGTCATTGCCGCCATTGCCGTCCAGGGTGTCATTGCCAAAGTTCCCCGTCAGAACGTTTGACCCAGAATCCCCCAGCATGGAATCGTTGCCCGAGCCACCAATGACATTTTCAATGTCCTGCATGTCAACGCCGCTGCCACCAACGGAATAGGCATAGGTGCCTGTCGCGCCGGTGATGATTTCCATGTTGAAACCCAGCGCACCAAAGCTGACCGTGTCGGTGTCTGCGCCGCCATAGAACCGGTCAGATGCATCGCCGCTGTCCAGCTGCATAAAGTCGTCGCCAGCGCCGCCATAAATTGTGTCACTCCCGCCATCGCCATCAAACGAGTCATTCCCACCATTCCCGGTCAGGATATTGACGCTGCTGTTGCCGTTGAACTCTTCGTCCGCGGCGCTGCCGGTGGCGTGTTCAAACCCTTGTGCGACCTGTGTGCTGACCCCGTGCACAATTGTCCCGGCTTGCAGGTCAAATACGGTGCCGTTGCCGTTGCCCGTCACAACGATCGTATCGGTGCCGTTGCCGCCATACATGCTTTCGCCGGCATCCACACCTGCGGCGCGAATGATGTCATTACCATCCCCACCATAGAGGTTGTTCAGACCACCCCCATCGGTGATGTCATCATTGCCATCCCAGCCATAGGCGTCATGGCTGCTGGTGGCGGTAAAGGTGTCGTTGCCGATGGTGCCAACATCGAAATCATCCGGTGTATAGCCCCCATCACTGGCCGCATCCCGTGTGTCGATGATCTGGGAATAGATTTCGCCGTTGCCCCAGGTGACCATCACCCGGCCATCCCCCAATGTCACCGCGTCGATGCCTGAGGGGTTGCTTGTGGTGTCTAGCGCAAATTCGCTGCCCACCAGGGCCCCGGTTGAACTATACCGTTGACCGCGCACAGCCAGGCTTCCGGATTGGTCATCATCGTAGAACACCATGAACCCGCCATCATCCAACGCCACCAGAACAGGTTCGTTGTTGTTGTCGGTGGCCCCGCCGCTGCGCACTGTGATGACGCCGCTGGTGGAGGTGCCTGAACTGTTGAAAATCTGGAATTCCAGATCTGTGTCCGACGTGTCGGTGTTTTCCCAAGCAATGACAAAACTCCCACCGGTCAGGCCAACCACTGTGGGGTTACGGTCTTCGTCACCGTTGCCGTTTGTGGACGTGACCAAAGTGGACCCAGCCTGAACCCCGGTAGAGGAAACAATTTCAAAGCGCAGTTCATCATCCGTGCCATTCGACATCTGTGCCACAACCACGTAGGACCCGTTGGACAGGACCGTCATGTCCAGATTGGAAATGCTGCCGTTTGAGTTGGTGAACATAAATTGTTCGGCGGACATGACTTCGGTGGATGGGTTGTAAAACCGCATATACACGTCGTCGTCACCGGTGGCGTTGTCTTCGATCCAGGTGAACAGCGCCGACGTGGCAGAGCTGACCTGAACCTGCGGATCGCGGAAATTGGGCAGACCACCGCTGGCATCATCCGCAACAGAGCCAAAATCGGTGCGGCTGCCGGAACTGTTGAACACTTCGAACCGGATATCGTCTTCGGTGCCGCTGTCATCGACAAAGGTCGTGATCCAGCCACCTGTGGTGGTGGCCGCCAGTTGCAGGTCACGT
>NZ_CP162414.1:0-20000 GCF_040932005.1 Aestuariibius sp. HNIBRBA575 | reverse complement strand
ATTCAAAACACGCGAAACGGTCGCCACCGAAACTTGGGCATGACGTGCGACATCGCGCAGGTTTGCTCGCTTCTGAGTTTCAGGTCTGCTCATGATCTATGTCTCGCAGGTTGATGGGTGTGGATCAATCTCTTGACTCGTGTGAAAAGTCGTTTTAGCAAATTGTAACCGGTTTCAAAAGGCAGTTTTCAACATGAGCGGGATCCCCATCCATGCAATTGACAATGCGAGGCTCGGCCAAATTGGCCGTAGTTTCCCCGGCATGTCTGCCCCGCGCATCGGCCAAGCGGCCCGTTTACATGCACGTCAGGCCTTGCGATTCGAGTTGTCAAAGGGCGACTTAATCTCGTTTCAGGACATGCAAGATTCCCAAAGCCTGACCATCTGCGCATTTGACCATCGCAAACAATGCCACATGGCGGCGATTGGATTGCGCAATGACACGAATGTGGCGCTGGCGCAGTTTGACCATGCAGAAATGGTTGGCTGGATGTCCGCGCATGGATTGCCCACCAACGGGTCAATTGAGTGCGCACGCCTAATCGGCGAGGAAGGTTTGTGTATCCTAAAAGCACAAGAAGCCTGCACCATTTGGGTCATGTCTTCTTTGGATGCAGAAAGCCTGACATCCGGGCAAACCCCAAACGCTGTGTCGGTTTCCATCTCTCATGCGGCGACCGACGGGCCACTCCTGCCAACGCCGTTAGGCGATGTGCGGGACGAATTTACCATCTCACGCGGGACGTCTCAGGCTTATGAATTGTTGCCGGGCGAGGTGGTGCAAATCATCGACATCTATGGCCAGCAATGTTCGGACTTTATGGCCTTTCGCAGTGATGGATTAGAAAAGGGTCGCGTCGAAATGATCGACAACACCGCCACCCGCACCAAGGTACGGCGCGCCTTTCCGGGGCCGGGGTTGTTTGACAAATTCTACGATGCCCAGATGCGTCCCATGCTGAACCTGGTTCAGGATACTTGCGGGCGTCACGATACCTTTGGGCTGGCCTGCACAGCACAAGGCTACGAAGATCGCGGGTTTCCCGGCCACGTGAATTGTTCGGACAACATTTCAGCCAACATGTCCTCTTATGGAGTTGCGCAGCGCAACGCATGGCCAGCGATTAATTTCTTTTGGAACACATGGGTCGATTCCGGTGCAGGTGCCAGCACGCACCATGTTTTAACCGAAGAAAGCTGGTCGCGGCCGGGCGATTATGTCGCCCTAAAGGCGATGGAACCGCTGGTCTGCGTTAGCACAGCCTGCCCAGATGACATTGATCCCATCAACGGCTGGAACCCCACAGATATTCACGTCCGGATTTATCGCCCCGACACGCCAATCCGGCGCGCGGTGGCCTACCGGGAAAAGGAGACCGCCCCGGTGACACTAAGCCAGGAATCCGCGTTCCACCCAGCGACCAGCAAACTGACCCGAGATTTCATGCCCGCAAGGAACCTATGGATGCCCAATTCTTATTCTACGCAAGGGCCCGTCGCAGAATACTGGGCATGTCGCGAAGCTGCGACACTTCAAGATATGAGCGCATTGCGCAAATATGACATCATCGGCCCGGATGCAGAACGTTTGCTGCAACACGCAATGACACGGGACGTTTGCAAGCTTGCCGTCTGGCGGGGCACCTATGCGCTGCTATGTGATACGCAGGGCGAGGTGATCGATGACGGCACCCTGTTCCGTTTGGCGCCTCAGCTATTCCGGTGGTGTTGCGGGACCGAAGAAAGCGCACGCCATCTAAAGCAACTGGCCGATCAGCTCGGGTATCAGGTGCGGATCAATGCACAGGGTGATGTTTTGCCCAGTGTTGCATTGCAGGGTCCGAAATCCCGCGATATCCTTCGAAAATTGGTGTTTACGCAGCCTCACGTTCCGTCATTGGACGAATTGAAATGGTTTGGCGTCACAACGGGCCGTATTGCAGACCGCGAAGGTTTGCCGTTTATGCTAGCCCGATCGGGCTATACTGGTGAGTTGGGGTATGAACTGTTTTGCACCGTCAGTGACGCGCCCAAATTGTGGGATCTGCTAATGGAGGCAGGTCAGGAATTTGGCATCGCACCTATGGGTGGAGCCGCGTTGGAAACCATCCGAATTGAAGCCGGACTAGCGGCTGCAAACGCAGAATTTGCGCCCGGCGTAGACGCATTGGAAGCCGGGCTTGGCTTCGCCGTTGATTTCAAAAAGACAGACTTTGTCGGCATGGAGGCACTGAAACATAACGCATTGGCCCCGCGCCGCGTTCTCAAAGGATTGAAATTCGATCAGGATGATGTTCCGCATCATGGGGCACATGTTTATGCAGGGGAACGCCCGGTTGGCGTCATTACATCAGCCACACGTTCCCCCAGTCTCCAATGTGCCATCGCGATGGCGCGTTTGTCTGTTCAACACGCAACAATCGGTACTCAATTAGAAGTTGGCATGATGGACGGCCATATGAAACGTCTGACAGCCACTGTGACCGACATTCCGTTCATTGACCCGAGCCGCTCAAGAGCACGGGCTTGAAAAAACACATTCCAATAGGAGGAAGACAAAATGAAAAAGTTATCATTTAGCGCCATGGCGCTCAGCGTTGCGATGACGGCCGGTGCCGTCTCTGCGCAGGAAACCGTGATGATCGGCGAACCATCCTGGCCGGGCGCACGGATTATGGCCAATCTGATCGGCCAAGTGATCGAAACACGTCTAGGTGGCGAAGTGGGCTATGCCCCGGGTGCCAATGCGGTCATTTTCGCCTCTATGGACGGTGGTCGCGGTGACATTGACGTGCATCCAGACGTCTGGCTGCCCAACCAACAAAGCTTTGTTGACCAATACGGCGAAAACGTCACCCTATCCGAAGGCTCCTACGAGGGGCGTTCCGGTTTCTGCGTGCCAACCTATATGGCCGAAGATCACAACATTCGCACCGTCTTTGACCTTGCGACCCCAGAAGCGCAGGAACTGTTTGACACAGACGGCGACGGCAAAGGCGAAGTCTGGGTTGGCGCGTCCGGTTGGGCCTCAACCAATGTGCATTCTGTTAAGGTTCGCGATTACGGAATTGAAACATTCCTGACCGCAACAACCGAAGATGAAACCGTATTCTACAGCCGCCTGCGCGACCTGATTGAAAACCGCGAAGGCGCTGTTTTTTACTGCTATCGTCCGCATTATGTTCACGCATTGTATGACGTAACCATGATCGAAGAGCCTGAATATAACGCCGATCTGTATAACATGGTTCCAGCGGATCAATCTGCAAATTGGTACGAAGAAAGCTCGATCATGACGGGCGATCAGGTCAAAACCGTTCGTGTCGCGTTTTCCAATTCCTTGTTTGACCGCAACGAAGCAGCGGCATCATTTTTGTCCGCCATTGATATGGATGCCGGCGAACTTTCTGCTCTGACTTTCGAAGTGGTTGAGCAAGGTGTCGAAATCGACGTGGCCGTTGCCGCATGGATTGCCGAAAATGGCGAAATGATTGACGGCTGGCTTGGCCTCAACTGATCTCTCTCGTTGAGTGAACTCTCCCCGGCAGACGTTTGTTTGCCGGGGATTATTTGAATACACAGATAGGGGTGGGAAACATGTCCAAGGACATAGCAATCGACGCGCGCGGCGTGTGGAAGGTTTTCGGTGATCGCGCCGATGAGGCATTGGCCGCCATTCACGCCGAAGGCTTGGGCAAAGCCGAAGTCTTGTCAAAATACGGATGTGTTGTGGGCGTCGCGGATGCTACATTTCAGATCGAAGAAGGTGAGCTGTTTTGCATCATGGGCCTATCGGGTTCTGGCAAATCGACCCTCGTTCGGCATGTGAACCGTTTGCTGGAACCAACCGCTGGCGAAATCCGGATCGCCGGAGAAGACGTGATGGGGCTGAACGCTGAAAAACTGCGCCATCTGCGAAATCACCAAGTCGCGATGGTGTTTCAGAATTTTGGGCTGATGCCCCACCGCACGGTGCGTGACAATGTCGCGATGCCGCTCGAAATTCGCGGCGCAGGCAAGGCACGTCGCTGGGCCGAGGCCGATCGCGTTCTGGATCTGGTGGAATTGACCGGATGGGAAGATAAATACGCCCATGAATTGTCTGGCGGGATGCAGCAACGCGTTGGGCTGGCGCGAGCGATCGCCTCTGATCCACAGATTCTGCTGATGGACGAACCTTTCTCAGCACTTGATCCGCTGATCCGAAAACAATTGCAGGATCAGTTTATGGCTCTGTCCAAAGAGCTGAAAAAAACCACGATGTTCATCACCCACGATCTTGATGAAGCAATCCGGATCGGCAATCGCATCGCCATCATGAAAGACGGCCGCATCGTTCAAATCGGCACACCCGAGGACATTATCCTGAACCCTGCCGATGATTACGTCAGCGACTTTGTTGCTGGCATTTCGAAGCTGAACATGGTGTTCGCCCATTCGGTCATGACGCCCGTCGATCGTTTCAAATCCGAACATGGCGATGTGCCAAAAGACGCCAAAGAAGCCGCGCCAGACATGGATCTGAGCACACTAATGGACCTGTGTGTGGACGGGTCCGGCATCGTAAAGGTGGTTGCCGACAACAAAACCGTGGGCGTCATCAACCGGTCCGGTTTGATCCGGGCCATCAAAGACAATCAGGGGTAATGACATGAGCGAGCATCAAGCCAACGATATCACCCGACTAGAGCCGTTGATCGATGAATTTGTCGGTCAAAGCGCCCCGTACTACCGCAATGTTTTTGACACTATGCTGCGGGCGCCGGGGTATAAATTTACACTTAACTGGGCCGCTGCGATCCTGGGACCGATTTGGTTTGGCGCCCGCGGTTTGTGGAATTGGTTCCTCAGTGTTCTGATCCTTGAAACGGCGGCCTATATCCAGATTGGCATGGGGTTCTTTGGTGACCTCGGTTCTGCTGAACGGGAACGCGCCAGCAGCATCCAATCCACACTAGATCTGCGATATCAACAGATCGAAGCCGCTGAAACCGCGGGCAACAGTTCGACCGTTGACTCACTCAGGCGGGCCGCGGAATCCCTAGAGGGTGCCTTGGTGGATGCCCAAGCCGCAGCCACCGCAGCAGACGCCACTGGATTGTGGTTCATCGGCGGTGGGTTTCTGGCGCTGATGCTCATCAAATTTGGCGTTGCCGCCCTATCAAACTGGACTTTGGAAAAGCAGTTTGCGCGTTGGAGATCTGACAAATCCGTTGCCCAAGGATGGTCCATGCCGCGCGCGGCGCTGGCAGCGATCATGTTTGTTGCCTGTGCGGTTTTATCAACGATCCAATTCGCGCAACCAACGGCCTTTGCCGTGCTGGCTGAATTTCCAACCGATGGCAATTGGCGACTGGCAGTCGGTGACTGGATTCAGGATGGGTTCGATTGGCTTCGTCGTGCTGGGCGTGGTGTTTTTGATACGATCACCGCAGGTATGCGCAACCTTTTGGATGCTATCGAAGTGGTGCTTGTCGACACGCCTTGGCCTGTGGTCGCCTTTGTGATCCTGATGCTTGCATTCCTTTCTGCGGGGCCGCGTGTGGCTATCTTTACCGCAGTGGCCTTGGCCTATTTGGGATTGCTGGATTTCTGGGAAAAGGCGATGACAACCGTCGCACTGCTTGGTGCGGCTGCATTGATATCGATCACACTTGGCATTCCATTTGGTGTCTTCTGCGCCCGCAGACCCAAAATCTATGCAATCGTGCGACCGATCCTCGACTTTATGCAATCTATGCCCAGCTTCGTTTATCTGATCCCCGTGGTTGCGTTCATCGGATCAGGAAAGCCCGCAGGCGTGGTGGCAACGATGATTTTCGGGTCGCCCCCAGTTATTCGCTTTACGGTTCTGGGCCTGCAACAGGTGCCTGAAACAGTCAGAGAAGCCGCTTTGGCATTTGGCGCCGGACCACGTTATCTGCTTTGGCGGGTTGAGCTGCCTTTGGCGGCGAAAACCATCATGGCTGGCGTTAATCAAACCATCCTTCTGTCGCTTGCCATGGTTGTTGTTGCGTCGCTGATCGGCGCACAGGGGCTGGGCGAAGACGTGCTAGAAGCGCTTCAATTTGCGGCAGCGGGTCAGGGGCTGTTGGCAGGTTTGGCTATTCTGTTCTGCGCCTTGATCCTCGACCGGATTGTCGCCGGACGTGGGTAACCACCACCCAGCCTGCTAAAAAACATTGTGAAAGCGGTTCGCGCTGCTTTCACAAAAAGCCCCGGATGAAATGGGCAAAACATTCCCTCAATGACACGACCGTCAACCAGCACCATTGAACGTCGCAATGGTGGCGTTGCTTTGATGATGCGGGAATAAAATGGTGCCTCAAGAGCGACTCGAACCCCCGACCTTGTCCTTACGAAGGACCTGCTCTACCAGCTGAGCTATTGAGGCATTTTCAAACGTTGCAATCGACCAAGAATCGCAAAATTTGGCGGAGTGAATACCGCCCCGCCAAACAAGATGGAAGCCCTATTTCAGGGTTTCTTTTGCCTCATCTGTCTCTGTGATGATCTCTGCTTCTGGCACGTCATCCAGTTCTGATTCAACGATTTCCGCATCCTCAGCCGCGTTGGTCTGATCTTCGATTTGACCGACAATCAACGGCAACATTTCCGTGCTGGCGGGCATGGCGACCTCACCTTCGGATGGAGTGTTCCAAGACAAAGTGTCAAAGCTTTTGCAGTTTGAACACACTGGCGCCCATTCAGGATGGATCGACTGACAATTGTCACAGACCCATTGCGGACCCCGCGGGGAGACCAGCGCTTTGGTCAGCCAGCCACGCACCACCTGATCATTTGCACCTTCGCCGCGTTCAATCGCTGCCATGATGGTCAGACTGCGCGCGGTTGGATTGCTTTCGACCAGATCGCCCAGCGCGCGGCGCGCTTCGGGAAAGTTTTCAGCCGCGATGTTAAGCTCGGCCAGCAACATCTTTGTTTCTGGATTGTCAGCATGAACACGCGTCAGGGCGCGGAACCGTTTGATCCGGGCGTCAGGGGTTTCATCGGGCACAATAGAAGCAAAGGCCGCCGCCAAATCAGGATGCGGACGGGTTTCCCATGTCTTCTTGATCACTTTGGTTGCTGCACGCGTGTTGCCAGCATCCACATAGGCATGCGCGGCCATTACAGCGGCCGGAATCAGATCAGGCGACAAACGGTTGGCTTCGATCGCGGCTTCACGGGCTTCAACAGATTTACCCTCAGCCAAAATATCCTTGGCTTCGGTCAGGGCCAAAACAGCGTCACGACGACGATGCACGTCGCGCGGCAACGACCCCGTTTTCAGCTTGTTCGCCAATGTTTTACGTGCGCCAACCCAATCTTCTTTTGCGGCCTGCAACTGCAGCAATGTATCAGAGGTTTCAACATGACGCGGTTTCAGCGCCAACGCTTTTTCGGCCAATTGCATCGCTGTATCCGTGTCGCCGGCATCCAGCTTTTGCTTCATGATCCCGCGCACCCCAACAAACCGGGTCCGGTCGTCTTGCAGCAATGCTTTGTAGGTTGCTTCGGCTTTGCCTTTGTCCCCTGCCAACTCAGCAGCCTGCGCGGTCAGAATATTGGTCAATTCCGGGCGGTTCAAAAACCGCTCAGCTTTGGCGGCTTTGGCCAGCGCCAAACGTCCTTCGCCGGATGCCAACGCCATCATACCCTCGGACAAAGCGTCAAATCCGCGACGTTCACGATTGCGCAGGAAATACCGGGAAATCGCGGTTTCATCGCCATTCAGAAATTTGAAGGCCGCGATCAGGAACCCGATCAATTTGAACGTCAACCAAACCAGAGCTACCAAAACCACCAGTCCGATGACCAATTGCAACGGTGACAATGCGATTTCGTATCCGCCAATGGTGACAAGCGCCCCACCGGACGTTTCCATTAAGCTAGCGCCAGCATAGGTGGCGGCGATGACAATGGCGACAAAGGCCAGAATTTTGATCAGTGACCAGAGCATGGCGGGCCTCAGTTCTCGTTAAGGGATTGGGACAAAGATTGTGCAGCAGCCAACGCATCTATGCGCAGCTGAGCCAAAGCGAGGAAGGCGGACATTTCGGCACGCACAACTTCGGGCAAGCTTTCTGTTTCTGCAATCGCGTCAGATAAGCGGCCTTCTTTTAAGGCGGCCTCTGCGCGGGACAAAACAGCATCGGGGCTGCTTCCTTCTCGGGGTTCAACGGAACGCACCTCAAATTGACCTCGCAGAAAACCACCTAGACCACCGGCGTTTTCGTCAACGCCTTCGGCGCGGGCGGCGTCCAATGCGGCGCGGGCGGCCTCTGGGAATGTTTCTTTGAGTGCGGCAACGGAAGGGGCACCGTCTGTTGCGATGTCAGCCAAGGCTGCGGGGATTTCGATGTCAGAATTGGCCATGACGTCAGACAATGCCGCCTCAAAAGGTGCACCCGTTTCAAGCGCAGCCTGCACCCGGCCCAACGCGGCACGCGCAGTGACGTCACGGGCCGCTTCGGCGGTCATTTGATCGCTGGCCTCTTGCGCGGCATGGGCCTGAGACGCCAGTTCTAGCGCGTTTTCGACCTGAACGCGCATTTGAGCAACTTCGCGTTCATAAGCTGCGATTGCGGCTTGGGACAGGGTTCCATCGGATGACGGTGCCTTTTCCAAGTCCGCCAGCCGTTGTTCAAGCACAGCCAACCCGTCCGCGACTTGCATTTCAACGGCGGCGATTTGATCACCGGCCTGTTGAGCGGCTGTTTCTAATCCGGTCAAATCTGGCGCTGCGGGCAGATCAGCGATCTGGCTGTCTAGCGCGGCAATTTGCTCAGCCTGCGCTGCGACCAATGCCGCCAAATCCGTACCGTCATCAGGGTTTTGATACATCGCGACGCCATAACCGATCCCGCCAGCAACCAAGCCACCCAACAACATGGGAACAAATCCGCCTTTGCGTTCGATCACCGTTTCTTTGACAATCTCAGGGGCCGGGTCTGTGGTTGTGGCAACATCCTCATCGACCAGATCATCAATCTCGTCTTGATCCGCGTCGTGATCGTTGGGATCGTCTGTTGCCTCATCCTCTTGGGATGGGTCTGCGTCATCGTGATCACCCGCGTCGGGCGTTTCCGCCTCGGAACTCTCTTCGGCGGTATCCGCCTGTTTCTGAGTTTCTTCCACTGCGTCTGTTGCCGTATCAACGATGTCTTTCTCGTCGACAGGATCAGGCGTGTTGGTTTCGTCCGCGGAATTGGCCACTGTACCACCCTCTTCAATAATGCCACCCGGCCGCGCCGGTTGGGATTCAATACTTACCCCATTCATATGGGGTCTTACCTGCTGCTCCTCTAGGACAAAACGTCCAATTTCTGTCTCAACAGCATTTATCATCATATTTTCGGTCTTCAGATCAGAAATTGTGACCCGAGAACAAGGAATTTCCTTGGCAGCATCGGCAACGGCCTCGCTCATGGCGATGATGGATAAAGGCGCCGCAAAGGGGCCTGCCTTGCTTAGAATATGCGCCGAGCGCGGTGAAAACAGGGGAAGGATCACCGGCCTTTCTCCCCCAAGCGCTTGGATTGCTTGCGGGCTCAACTCTTGCTCGATCTGACGATAGGCGATGATTTCCCGCACGTGTAAGCCCGCATCCCGCAGATGTTCCGCCAGATTACCGCGACTATGTTCCCCGCGCACATGCAGCAAGTCGCCATCCGGGTCCGCCAGCAAAATCAACGCTATCAATTCTTTGGCGGATCCCTGCGCGGACAGTGCCTGAAAACCCGCCTCGCGGGCCGTCAACGCGGTGCGATCCCCTACACAATAGGCTGTTTTTGTCAGAATCGCCGGATCGGTCGCGCCTTGAACAACCTGCGCAACACCGTTGGCCGACGTAAAAATGTAATGATCCGCATTTGGAATCACGCAATTCGCGGGCTCTATCCGCTGAACCGGTGATACAATCGTGTCGAACTGATCCGGCAAACCGGTTTTTAAAGCGTCGACAAACCGCTGAGCAGATGCAGCCGGACGGGTTACAAGCACAATAGGACGCGTCACATGACTCCTGAGATGTTGTTTGGCAGGCATCCAAGTGTTACCTGCCTTGGACAGGTGTGCAACCGGAACCGTCATGACCAAACCATTCACCATCTTAGGAATCGAAAGCAGCTGCGATGATACAGCCGCTGCCATTGTACGGGGTAACGACGTTTTGGCGTCCTTCGTTTATGGGCAAACCGAACTGCACGCAGATTTTGGCGGCGTCGTCCCCGAAATTGCAGCCCGAGCCCACGCAGAAAAAATCGACCTTTGTATAGAAGAGGCCCTGCATCAATCCAACACGACCTTGGCCGACCTAGACGCGATCGCCGTGACGGCCGGCCCTGGTCTGATCGGGGGGGTTTTGTCCGGGGTGATGTGCGCCAAAGGTCTGTCGGCTGCGTCCGGTAAGCCATTGATTGGGGTCAATCATTTAGCGGGTCACGCCTTGACGCCTCGGTTGACGGATCAATGCGTCTATCCCTATCTGATGTTGCTCGTTTCTGGTGGGCATTGTCAGTTTTTGATCGTGCACGGACCTGAAAAATTTACCCGGCTTGGCGGCACAATTGACGACGCCCCCGGCGAAGCCTTTGACAAAACCGCCCGTTTGCTGGCCCTGCCACAACCCGGTGGCCCCTCCATCCAACAGGCCGCAACCCAAGGGGATGCCAAACGTTTCAAACTCCCCCGGCCATTATTGGATCGTCCCGGATGTGATATGTCCTTTTCCGGGTTGAAAACCGCGTTGCTGCGCGCGCGTGATGCAATTGTTGCAGAAAAATCCGGTTTACCCGAACGTGACCGGTCCGATTTGGCGGCCTCTTTTCAACAGGCCGTGTGTGATGTTCTGACCGAAAAATCCCGCCGCGCATTGATGGAATACCTCGCGCTTTCTCCGGCAGAGCCGGTTTTGGCCGTCGCCGGGGGCGTTGCGGCAAACACGCAGGTGCGCGCGCAA
Source organism: Aestuariibius sp. HNIBRBA575 (assembly GCF_040932005.1). Classification (NCBI taxonomy): domain Bacteria; kingdom Pseudomonadati; phylum Pseudomonadota; class Alphaproteobacteria; order Rhodobacterales; family Paracoccaceae; genus Aestuariibius; species Aestuariibius sp. HNIBRBA575. The sequence continues at coordinate 9,037 of NZ_CP162414.1, read as the reverse complement.
TTGCAGGCGCTTTGCGCGGACATGGATGTCCGGTTTTTGGCGCCACCTTTGGCATTATGCACAGATAACGCCGCCATGATCGCCTATGCCGGGTCTGAATTGTTTGGCTTGGGTCGGTTCGATGACATGTCCCTGTCCGCCCGGCCCCGCTGGCCGCTGGACCAATCGGCGCCTGCCTTGCTAGGGTCCGGCAAAAAAGGGGCAAAGGCATGAGTATCGCAATCCTTGGCGCGGGCGCGTTTGGCACATCGCTGGCCATTGCAATTTCTGCCAACGGGCCGGTTACGTTATGGGCGCGGGACGCCCACATTGCGGAAATGCTACAAACCACGCGCACCAACGATGCCCGTTTGCCCGGTGTTCAGCTGCCACATAATATCGATGTCACCGCTGATTTGACCGAAGCCTGTCAGGCAGATGTTTTGCTATTGGCGCTTCCCACACAGCAGCTTGGCCCGTTTTTGACGAAAAACGCCGACAAATTCGCCAACAAATCATTGATCGCCTGCTGTAAGGGGATCGATCTGACCACCCTGCGCGGGCCAACCGGGATCATTCAGGCCGCAGTGCCCAGCGCCGTGCCCGCCATTCTGACGGGTCCCAGTTTTGCAGCTGATATTGCCCGCGGATTGCCAACCGCGCTGACTTTGGCCTGCGAAGTCACAGATATCAGCAAGGAATTGCAACGCCAATTGTCCACCCAGACCTTGCGTCTTTATCGATCCAGTGATGTGATCGGTGCTGAATTGGGTGGTGCGTTAAAAAACGTGATCGCGATTGCCTGCGGGGTCTGCATCGGCGCGGGCTTGGGCGATTCCGCACGGGCGGCTTTGCTGACCCGGGGATTTGCCGAAATGCAGCGGCTCGCGCTGGATCTAAAGGCCGGGCCTGACACCTTATCTGGGCTGTCGGGATTTGGCGATCTGACGCTGACATGCACATCCGATCTGTCGCGCAATTACCGATACGGATTGGCGTTGGGTCGCGGTGAACAATTTGGCGCGGGCACCACCGTCGAAGGTGTCACCACTGCCAAAGCCGTGGTTGATCTGGCCCAGAAACGTCATTTGGATTTGCCAATTTGCGCCACCGTCTATGCCCTGACGATCGGCGAATTGACCCCACAAAACGCGATGGCGCAATTGCTGTCGCGGCCCCTAAAGGAGGAATAAATGCTAGTTGCTGTAATCACGACAGACAAACCCGGCGCGCTGGACATCCGGTTGGAAAACCGCCCCGCCCATGTGGAATATCTAAAGGCATCATCCGAAGTGCAAATGGCCGGACCTTTTGTAAACGAGGCCGGTGAAATGTGCGGTTCGATGATTATCCTAGAGGTGGAAACCTTGGCCGATGCACAGGCTTGGGCGCAAAACGACCCCTATGAAAAGGCCGGGCTATTTGCCGATGTGCGCATCCAGCACTGGAACAAGGTGATCGGGTAATGGCCTATTGGTTGTTCAAATCTGAACCCAACACATGGTCCTGGGATGATCAGGTCGCCAAGGCCGACGCCGGAGAAGAATGGGATGGTGTGCGCAATTACCAAGCCCGCAATTTCATGCGTGAGATGAAAATCGGGGATCGGGGCTTTTTCTATCACTCGATGAAAGAAAAATCGGTTGTGGGCATCATTGAGGTCTGCGCCGAAAGTCACCCCGACAGTTCCACCGACGATCCGCGCTGGGAATGTGTTGATATCAAAGCGATCCGCCCCTTTGAACAGCCCGTCACGTTGGATCAAATCAAAGCCACACCGGATTTGGCGGATATGGCGTTGGTCAAAAACTCTCGGTTATCGGTTCAGCCGGTGACGGATGCGGAATGGCAAATAGTCTGTCAAATGGGGCAGACAAAACCGGATTGATATGTCTAATCTGAACCCAATAATAACCTTGGGAGAGGGACTATGTTAGAAATCATCAATATTATTGTTGCCACCGCTGCGGCATTTGCCGCCGGGTCAGTCTATTACATGAAGTTGGCCGAACCTTGGATGGATGCAAGTGGCGTGCCGCGGGATGAAAATGGTCAACCAGTGGGCGGCCAGAACCCGATGCTATATGCCAAAGGCTTCGTTTGTCAGCTGTTTGTCGCGGGTATGATGCGTCACGTGTTTGAGCTGTCGCAAATTGATACTATCGGCAAAGGTCTGATTTCGGGGATCGGCATTGGGTTGTTTTTCATCGCGCCATGGATCGCATTGAACAATACCTATTCAATGCGACCAATAAAACTAACCATCATAGATGGCGGATATGCAGCGATTGCCTGTGGTGTCATGGGGCTGGTTTTGACGCTGTTCTAAACAGAACATATACGGAAAACGGGAGGGTCAATACCCAAGACCCTCCCTCTCACCCCACGTGCTACCTACTCACCACACGTGTTCGAAATATTAGGTCTTGGCCGTCCTGGCCGTGGTCTATTGCTAACCCAATTAAGCGCGGTTTGGCAAAGATAAAGCCCGTAAGATTTGTTCTAAATACAAAACGCCCACCAGTTTGGCGGGCGTTTTTTGGGTATTCAACTGTTTATCCGTATACGGATTCTTTGCCGAATTTTTTGGTCAGCATGTAATAGAAAACCGCGCGATATTTGTTGCGCTCAGATTTGCCGTAAACTTCGATCGCATCATTGATCGCCTCCATCAATTCTGGTCCATCTTTCAGGCCAAGCTTCTTGATCAAGAAGTTCTCTTTGACGGTTTCCAGCTCGCTCTGTTGGCTGCCAGCCACGGTAGACGCATCGGCATTATAAATCGCAGGACCGCAACCGATGGTCACTTTGGTCAATAGATCCATATCCGGCGTCATGCCGCATTTGTTTTTCAAGTCGTCTGCATATTGAGCAATCAGATCGTCGCGTTTCCCCATGGTCCGTCTCCCGGTTTAAACAATTGAACGAATGTTCTTTGATGCACCGAGATTAGGCGCAAAGGGGATTTCGGCAAAGGAAAAGATTTACCATTGTTTCCCCCTAAGCGAAAACTGGACGAAACCGCGGATTTCATGCCGTTTCACCAAACCAGGGGCTGGGATTTATGCCTAGCGGCAATACCCCCAACCCGTGTTTTGCAAATGGAAATGGTCCGCGTGCAATGCATTGTATTCAGGACCTAAAACCAGCGGAAACCACCGACAGGCCCCCTGCCCGACTTGTTTTAAAAACGCGGACCCCTGCCAATCGTTCAGCAAAGTAAGGCGCGACCCGTCGCTGAAATCAAACCCGGTGACATCGATTGCATCTGCCGTGGCATGGCTGCTCCAGCCGCCAACTTCGCCGCCGGTCAGGCGCATTTGACGGCAATTATAGCTGCCCACATGGCGGATGCGGGTGACATCTGCGTCCAATAATGCACGCGCGGCGGGCTGTACGTCGTGATGTTCCCACAATGCCAATCGCAGCGCCGTCATGCAGCGCGTTTCAACAGAAGACATCGCAGACTGCCCCACCCCATTCAGGTCAATGCGTTCCCGAATATGACAGTTTTCGTCCTTGGAAAAATCCGGCATTCGCCCAAAATCAATCTGGTCGGGGGATAGGATCGCCAGACACAGGCTTGGATCATTGGCAATTCGCAGCAATTTAAGGCGGGTCACAGGCGTCACCGGATCGCTGATCACCAAAGGTGCGGTTGGGTTCCAATGCGCCGGCAGTGGCGATCCCGGCAGCAATAGCGCCCCGGATATCAGAACCAGCACCATCACAGTGTTAAAAACAAAAAACGCCGCCCGAAGCAGGAACGGACGGCGTTTGATTGGCTCAGACATTGCGCTTAGTAGCGGTAATGTTCGGGTTTAAACGGCCCCTCTTGGGTCACGCCGATGTAATCCGCTTGCTCTTTGTTCAGCGAAGACAGTTTCACACCAATGCGATCAAGGTGCAGGCGCGCAACCTTTTCATCCAGATGTTTGGGCAGGATGTAGACGTCGTTTTTGTATTCGTCGCCTTTGGTCCACAGCTCAATCTGGGCCAGAACCTGATTGGTGAACGACGCGGACATCACAAAGGATGGATGGCCCGTTGCGTTGCCAAGGTTCAGCAAGCGACCCTCAGACAGCAGGATCAACCGATTGCCGGACGGCATTTCGATCATATCAACTTGCTCTTTGATATTGGTCCATTTGTGGTTTTTCAGATTTGCGACCTGAATTTCATTGTCGAAGTGGCCGATATTGCCAACAATCGCCATATCTTTCATTTCGCGCATATGTTCGATGCGGATCACGTCTTTGTTGCCGGTGGTGGTGATGAACACGTCAGCGCGGTCAACCACGTCTTCCAGACGGACAACTTCGAACCCGTCCATGGCCGCCTGAAGCGCGCAAATCGGATCGATTTCGGTCACTTGAACGCGCGCGCCTGCACCCGCCAATGACGCGGCAGAGCCTTTGCCCACATCGCCATACCCACAGACAACCGCAACCTTACCGGCCAGCATGGTATCGGTCGCACGGCGAATGCCATCAACCAGCGATTCCTTGCAGCCATATTTGTTGTCGAATTTCGACTTGGTCACGGAATCGTTCACGTTGATCGCGGGGAACGGCAACTGACCTTGTTTTACCAGATCATACAGACGGTGAACGCCGGTTGTTGTTTCCTCAGATACACCTTTGATCTGATCGCGCATTTTGGTGAACCAGCCCGGGGACGCCGCCATACGTTTTTTGATCTGGGCGAAAATCGCTTCTTCTTCTTCCGAAGTGGGCACAGCGATCAGGTTTTCTTCGCCGTTTTCGACGCGTGCGCCCAGCAAAATGTACAACGTCGCGTCGCCGCCATCGTCCAAAATCAGGTTCGGACCCTCAGGGAACATGAACGACCGGTCCAAGTAATCCCAATGTTCAACCAGTGACTGACCTTTGATCGCAAAAACCGGCGTACCGCTTTCGGCGATGGCAGCGGCTGCGTGGTCCTGGGTCGAAAAGATGTTGCATGACGCCCAGCGCACATCCGCACCCAAGGCCACCAATGTTTCGATCAACACAGCGGTTTGGATCGTCATATGCAGCGACCCAACGATGCGCGATCCGGCCAGTGGTTTGGTTTCGCCATATTCCGCACGCAGCGCCATCAGGCCCGGCATTTCGGTTTCTGCGATGTCCAGCTCTTTGCGGCCAAACGCGGCCAATGAGATATCTTTTACGATGTAGTCTTGCGACATTACCTGTTCCTGCTTCAGCATTCAGTTGGCGGTGTCTTAGCACTTGCATCAATGTCCGGCAACAAAGCCGTTTTTGATCCCAGCGCCACACCACATCTGGTTCTTGCGCGCAAAAAATTGACATTTTCTTGATTTTTCACAGCCATCTGGCAATAATTAACCAAGATTAACAAAATAATAATCGAGGCAGTAAACATGAAACGGACCAGAGCATCCGTCCTTGAGCTCTTCAAGGAACGCGGCCGCGGCGCTGAGATTGGCGTTTTTGCTGGCAACTTTACCAAACGCATCCTGCGTCAGGTGAACCCAACCAAACTCTACCTGATTGACCCATGGGTTAACTTTGATGATCCCGGTCTGGAAAAATCCTGGTACGGGAAAGAGTCTAAATATGACATGGAACTGATGTATCAGGATCTGACCGAACAATTTTCCAGACGTGTGGCCAATGGTCAGGTCGAATTTCTACGCGGCAAAACCGTAGACATGATGCATCACATCGAGGATCAGTCACTGGATTTCGTCTATGTGGATGGGGACCATCGATATGACGCCGTGAAAATCGACATCGAAATGGCCTATCAAAAGGTCAAACCCGGCGGACATATTGCAGTGGATGACCACGTTTTGGGATATTGGTGGGAAGACGGCGTCGTGCGTGCGGTCAACGAATTTGTTGGGCGTTATCCACGTGACATCAGCATTGTGGCCTGTGATGAAAATCAGGTGGTTTTGCAGCGCCATACGACTGATATTGCAAATGGTTTGACCGACGACGCCCCCGATTTCGAAGACATCGAAACCGTAGCAGAGGCATTGATGCCCCAAGAGCCACAAATCGCGGCAAACACTGCCTTACCTGAGGAAAAACCACAGGGGTTGGTGTCACGCATGTCCAGTTTGTTTGGCCGTTCCTCCACAGCCGAAGTGTAACCAAAAAAGGTTGCTAGAAACGCCGGTGCGGTTTAGCCAGATTTAACGCCACGGAGTATGTGTATGCCTGCGAAAACAGCGCGTGCTTGGCAACGTATGTTGTCAGGCCGTCGACTTGATCTTCTTGATCCGACACCAATGGACATCGAAATTGACGACATTGCCCATGGGCTGGCCTTTGTTGCGCGGTGGAATGGCCAAACCAAAGGCGATTTCGCCTATTCTGTCGCTGAACATTCCCTGCTGGTCGAACAGATTTTCACGCGCCAAAACCCCAAAGCTCCGGTCAAATGGCGTTTGGCGGCATTGCTGCATGATGCGCCAGAATACGTCATCGGCGACATGATTTCACCGGTAAAGGCCGCCGTTGGACCCAGCTATGGCGAACTGGATGATCGGTTGATGGCCGCCATTCACATCCGGTTCGGGTTGCCAGCCAAGGTGCCCGTAAGCGTTAAAAAACAGATCAAACGAGCAGACAAGGTCAGCGCATGGCTAGAGGCCACGCAAATCGCGGGATTTACCGAAGCAGAAGCGAACAAGTTTTTTGGCAAAATCGACCCGAACTGGGCGCAAAACTGCGAAATCCGCCTGCGACCACCTGTCGAAACACGTGCTGAATTTACCCTGAAACACGCAGAATTGTTGAATGCATTATGACCCAGATTCACATTGATCGCGCCGGGGCGGTGGATGCTCGGGACATGGCCGAACTGCTAAACGAAATCATCAAAATCGGCGGCACGACGGCCTATCAACGTCAACGCAGCAAAGACGATATGATCGAGAAAATGCAATCGGGCGGTGCGCGGTCTGTGTGGCATGTCGCACGGGATGATCGCGGGACGCTGATGGGGTTTCAGTGGGTTGCGCCCATGTCAGATGACCACCCAGAAGCCGCGATTATCGCCAGTTTTGTGCGTGTGGGTGCGACCGGATTGGGGATTGGCAGCAAGTTATTTGATGCAACGCGCACAGCTGCAGCCAAAGAGGGCTTTGATTGGATCGACGCCACCATACGCGCCGACAATGAAAGCGGTCTGACCTATTATCAAAGCCGTGGATTTGAGACCTATAAAACCGATCCAACCGCACAATTGTCAGACGGGACAATCGTCGGCACGATCAGCAAACGTTACGATCTGAAATAGGCTATCTCGGGCTGCGTTTTGCCAGAATGCGCTGCAAAGTCCGGCGATGCATATTCAACCGACGTGCCGTTTCGGACACGTTGCGATCGCACAACTCATAGACCCGCTGAATGTGTTCCCAACGGACGCGATCCGCGCTCATTGGGTTTTCGGGCGGGGGTGGCAATTCATCTGGTTTGGCCAGCAATGCGTTGGTGACATCCGTCGCATCCGCCGGTTTAGAGAGGTAATCTGTCGCACCAATTTTGACCGCCGCCACGGCTGTTGCGATGGCTCCGTATCCGGTCAAGACCACAATTCGGCTGTCTGGGCGACGTTCGCGCAGTGTTTCCACCACATCCAACCCATTGCCGTCCTCTAGGCGTAGGTCAACCACTGCATAGGCGGGTGGCCGTGCTGTTGCAATAGCCTTACCTGCGGCAACAGACCCGGCCATTTCCACTGAAAAACCACGCTTTTCCATGGCCTTAGCCAAACGGCGCAAAAATGGTTCGTCGTCGTCAACCAACAATAACGAAGGATCTTCGCCAAGCTCAAACGCTTCACTTCCCACAAGCAATCCTTCCCCATTTCATTTTGTTAATCTGGAAACTAATCCGCCAGACTAACAAGGTCAATTCTAGGTCGCCGCTTCCACAAAGCATTGCAGCACATCTGCCATTTCTTCTGGCTCCATTTCCCGGCGGAAAAAGTCGACAAAACCTTCTTCGGGCAACATCAAATAGGTAAATGTCGAATGGTCCACCAGATAGTATTCTGGATCACCGTCTTGCTTGGCGTAATAGGTTTTATAAGCCTGAGAAGCCGCTGCAACTTGTTCTTCTGTTCCCGTAAGCCCTAGCATCCGCTCATGAAAATTCTCTGTGAACTCTTTCATGACCTCAGGGGTGTCTCGGGCAGGGTCAATCGTGATGAACACAGGTTGCACTTCTACACCGCGATCGTCCAGTTCATAGATGGCCTGGGCGTTGCGCATATTGTCCATTGGGCAGATATCCGGGCAGAACGTGTATCCGAAATATACCAAAGTTGGGCTGGTGATCACATCTTGGTCGGTCACTTCTACACCGTCTTCGTTCACCAATGTGAACGGCCCGCCAATCGCGCCGCCCGCTGCTTGGCTTTGACGGCATTGCGCAAACTTATCATCCGGTTTCAGGAAAGACGTCACCGCAAAGGTTACGCCAACCAACGCAGCTATTCCAACTGTCGCACCAATCGCCAGAGCCTTTGACATATCTTACCCTTTTCTCACATTGTACATTCGATGCACGTTTAGCAACGTGTGCAGCAGACGCAAGATGACAGGTTATCACATATGTCCGCCACAGAATTTCAGTTGTTCCAAGAGCATCGCCAACGGGAATGGGTACGGTTGCGCACCTTGGTTCTGTTGCGTTGGATTGCGATCATAGGTCAGACCGTCGCGATCTTTGTTGCAATCAACGTTTACAACTTGAAATTCGAATATGGGCTTGCTGCGATGACAGTCGGGGCGTCGGTCATCGCAAATCTGTTTTCGATATTTTTATACCCCGAAAACAAACGCTTGTCTGGCCGAGAAACATTTCTGATGTTGGTGTTCGACATTTTGCAACTTGGGTTGCTGTTGTTTTTAACTGGTGGGCTTCACAACCCGTTTGCATTGCTAATGATGGCGCCTGTGACCATCGCAGCGACGGCGCTCAGATTGCAAAATACGGTGATTTTGGGGGGCATCACCATCGTGATCATAACCGCGTTATCGTTCTTTTATATGCCGCTGACGTCAGATTCCGGGTTT